>NZ_BAAHBM010000010.1:0-66584 GCF_054776675.1 Angustibacter aerolatus | reverse complement strand
CGGGCGGCCCGCGCGCCGACGACGTGCAGCAGCTCAGCAGCCTCGCCGCCGGCCTGCCCGACGGCGGCGGCGCCGAGCTGCGCGAGCGCCTGGCGCAGCTGGCCCGGCAGACCGGTGCCGTCGTCCCCGGGGTCACCGGCACGGCCGGGGGACCCACCGGACCCACCGGACCCACCGGCGTGCCGTCGTCCGGCACCGGCGGGGGCCAGGGGTCGGCCGTCGCGGGCGGGTCGACCCACCAGACCGGCACCGGGCACGGGTCGCGCACGCACACCGGGCGTCCCACGCGCACGGGCTCACCGACCGAGCCCGGGTCACCGACCACCCGGCCGACGCGCACCCCGAGCGGCAGCCCCACGACGGGTCCGCGCCGGACGAAGCACCCGACGCCCACGACGTCCGAGCCCTCGACGTCGAGCAAGCCGCCGAAGCCCACCAAGACGCCGAAGCCCACCAAGACGCCGAAGCCGCCCAAGCCGAGCAGGACGGCGAAGCCGACCGAGCGCCCTCGGCCCCCGCAGACGCCGCCGCCCACGCCGACCGACCCCACCGCCCCGGCCACGACGCCCGGCGACGTCGACCACGTGAAGTAGGCCTGCGGCTGCTTCACGAGGGGCGCACGCCTCGCAGAGCGACCGTCAGCCCACGTCACGTGATCGACGACGAGGGGGGTGAGCCGCGCCACGTCGGGCGCGGCGGCGTGCGGGCCGGTGCTCCCGGCGGCTCGGACGCCGGCACGGCGCAGGTAGCATCGAGCAATGGCGCTCGCTGACGTCCCCGACAAGTTCGCCACCCTCGGCCTGACGTACGACGACGTCCTGCTGCTGCCCGGTGAGACCGACGTGGTGCCGGCGGAGGTCGACACCACGAGCCGGCTCACCCGCGAGCTGTCGCTCCGCGTGCCGCTGCTGTCGGCCGCGATGGACACCGTGACCGAGGCCCGGATGGCGATCGCGATGGCGCGCCAGGGCGGCATCGGCGTGCTGCACCGCAACCTGTCGATCGAGGACCAGGCGTACCAGGTCGATCTGGTGAAGCGGACGCAGACCGGGCTCATCCCGAACCCGGTGACCATCGGGCCGGACGCGACGCTCGAGCAGCTCGACGAGGTGTGCGGCCGGTACCGCATCTCCGGGCTGCCGGTGGTCGACGCCGAGCAGCGCCTGCTGGGCATCATCACCAACCGCGACCTGCGCTTCGTGTCGGTCAGCGAGTGGGCGACCACCAAGGTCGACGAGGTCATGACGCCGATGCCGCTCATCACCGCGCCGGTCGGGATCTCGCACGAGGACGCCACGACGCTGCTGCGCCAGCACAAGCGCGAGCGGCTGCCGCTGCTCGACGAGCAGGGCCGGCTGGCGGGCCTGATCACCGTCAAGGACTTCGTGAAGTCGGAGCAGTTCCCCGACGCGTCGAAGGACGCCCACGGCCGGCTGCTCGTCGGCGCGGCCATCGGCTACTTCGGCGACGCGTGGGAGCGCGCCACCACGCTGGTCGACGCCGGGGTCGACGTGCTGGTCGCCGACACCGCCCACGGTCACGTGCGGCTGCTGCTCGACATGGTGCAGCGGCTGAAGACCGACCCGGCCACCCGGCACGTGCAGGTGATCGGCGGCAACGTCGCCACCCGGGCCGGCGCCCAGGCGTTCGTCGACGCCGGCGCCGACGCGATCAAGGTCGGCGTCGGACCGGGCTCCATCTGCACCACCCGCGTCGTCACCGGCGTGGGCGCCCCGCAGATCACCGCCGTCTACGAGGCCTCGCTCGCAGCGGGCCCGGCGGGCGTGCCGGTGATCGCCGACGGCGGGCTGCAGTACTCCGGCGACATCGCGAAGGCGATCGTGGCCGGCGCCGAGTCGGTGATGATCGGCTCGCTGCTCGCGGGCTGCGACGAGTCGCCGGGCGACCTGATCTTCGTGAACGGCAAGCAGTACAAGGCCTACCGGGGCATGGGCTCGCTCGGCGCGATGAGCAGCCGCGGCAAGAAGTCGTACTCCAAGGACCGGTACTTCCAGGCCGAGGTCACCAGCGACGACCAGATCGTGCCCGAGGGCATCGAGGGCCGGGTCGCCTACCGCGGCCCGCTCGCGGCCGTCGCGCACCAGCTGGTCGGGGGCCTGCGCCAGTCGATGTTCTACGTCGGGGCGCGCACCGTGCCAGAGCTGGCGGCGAAGGGGCAGTTCACCCGCATCACGCAGGCGAGCCTGAAGGAGTCGCACCCGCATGACATCCAGATGACCGTCGAGGCCCCGAACTACAACGTCAGCCTCTGAGGCGCCCCGCCGGCGCGCCACGACGCGTCGGCGGCCTCGAGCACCACGGTGACGGCGAGCCCGTCGGCGGCGGTGGCGGCGCGCGGGTCGGTGCGGCCGGCCCGCACGGCGTCGACCCAGGCGACGAGCTGGCGCCGGTAGGCCTCGTCGAAGCGGTGCGTCCAGTCGGGGCTGCGCTCGAGCGGCGTGCCCACGACGCCGCCCGCCCCGCTCACCTCGAGTCCGACCTCGTAGTCCTGGTGCGCGCCGTACGACAGCTCGCTCACCGACACCGCGCCGGACGTCGTCCGCAGCCGCAGCAGCACCGCGGCGAAGTCGGGGCCGTCCGGGGCCGGCTCGCAGGACACCTCGACGACGTCGCAGCCAGTCGTCCAGCGCACCAGGTCGACGTCGTGCGAGGCGGAGTTGCGCCACAGCACCGACGGCTCGAAGGCGTACGCCGACACCGGGTTGCGGTGCACCGTGCGCAGCACCGAGGGGGCGCCGACCCGGCCGGCGTGCACGGCGTCGGCGACCGCGGCGAAGGCCGGGTCGTGGCGGCGCATGAAGCCGACCTGCACCAGGCCGCGCCCCGACTCCAGCTCGACCAGCGCGGCGGAGTCGGCGACCGACGTCGTGAGCGGCTTCTCGCACAGCACCGGCAGGTCGCGGTCGAGCGCGGCCCGCACCAGCGCGGCGTGCGTCGCGTCGGGGGAGGCCACCACGAGGGCGTCGACGTCGGCGCCGGCCGCCAGCTGCAGCCCGTCGCCGGTGCCGACGGCCCCGGTGCGCTCCACGACCGCGGCCACCGCGGCGTCCGACACGTCGGCGACGGCGGTCACCGCGACACCGGGCAGCGCCTGCAGCACCTGCGCGTGCGCCCGTCCCATGACGCCGAGCCCGACCACCCCGACCCGCAGCACCCCGCTCGCGACCGCGCTCACGACTGCGCCACCACGACCTCCACGCTGTAGTGCTCGCTGCGGTAGCAGTGGTCGCCGAGCTCGATGCCCTCGCCCGCGGCGTCGAACGCGGTGCGCGTCATGGTCAGCAGCGCGGCGCCCCGCCGGGTGCCGAGCTGTCGGGCCTCGGCGGCCGTGGCGGCCCGGGCGCCCAGCTGCTGCCGCGCCACGGTCGGCTGCCCGCCGCGCTCGCGCAGCAGCGTGTAGAGGCCGGCGCCCTCGAGGTCGTCGCGCGAGAGGTCGGCGAACCGCGGTGGCAGCCAGTTGCGCATGAGCGCCAGCGGTTCGCCGCCCGCGAGCCGCAGCCGGTCGACCCGCAGCAGCGGGGTGCCGGGCTCGAGGCCGAGGGCGGCGCAGGCTCGCGCGTCCTGCACGCCGGGGTCGACGGCGAGCACCTGGGTGGTCGGGGTGCGCCCCTCGCGGGCCAGGTCGTCGTACAGGCTGGTCAGCCGGGCCCGGCGGTGCACCATGCGGCTGGCCACCTGCGTGCCGACGCCGCGCTGGCGCACCAGCAGGCCCTGGGCGACCAGGTCGCCGATGGCCCGGCGCACCGTGGGCCGCGACACCCCAAGCCGGGCCGCCAGCGCGACCTCGTTCTCGATGCCGTCGCCCGGCGCCAGGCGCCCGTCGTCGACCGCCGCGGCCAGCTGCTCGGCCAGCTGCGACCACAGCGGCAGCGGGCTCGTGCGGTCGAGGTCGAGGCGCAGCACGCGGGCAGCCTAGCCAGGTCAGGTGCGGTTGTCCGAATGTCCTGACATGTGGTTGACACGGCTGCGCCGGGCGCGCCAGGCTGCCGGTCATGCGGATCGGGTTGGCCGGCGTGGGCCGGATCGGTGTCGAGCACGCGCGCGCCCTGGCCGGGCACCCCGACGTCGACGGCCTCGTCGTGCAGGACGCGCTACCGGCGCGGGCCGCCGAGGTGGCCGCCGAGCTGGGCGTCGAGCACGTGCCGGACGTCGCGGGCCTGGTCGCCGCCGGGGTCGAGGCGCTGGTGATCGCGGCCGCCACCGACGCGCACGCCGCGCTGGTGCTCGCCGGCGTCGACGCCGGCCTGCCGGTGTTCTGCGAGAAGCCGGTCGCGGCCGACCTGGCGGGCACGCTGCTGGTGCGCGACCGCGTCGCGGCGGCCGGTGCGCTCGTGCACGTCGGGTTCCAGCGCCGCTTCGACGCCGGGTACACCGCCGCGCGCGAGGCCCTGCGAGCCGGCCGGCTGGGCGAGCTGCGACGCGTGCACCTGGTCACCTGCGACCCCAGGCCGCCGGCGGTGCAGTACGTCCCGCGCAGCGGCGGCATCTACCGCGACATGCACATCCACGACTTCGACGCGCTGCGCTGGGTCACCGGTCGCGAGGTGGTCGAGGTGTACGCCGTGGGCGCGGCGCGCGGGCACGAGGTCTTCGCGGCGTCCGGTGACGTCGACGAGCAGACCGCCGTGCTCACGCTGGACGACGGCACGCTGGCGACCGTGCAGGGGTCTCGGCACAACGGCGCCGGGTACGACGTGCGCATGGAGCTCGCCGGCACCGACGACACGTTGGTCGTGGGCCTCGACGAGCGGGTGCCGCTGCGGTCGGCCGAACCCGGTGTCAGCTTCCCGCACCAGCCGTCGTGGCCCGGGTTCTGGGACCGGTTCACCCCGGCGTACGTCGCGGAGATGACCGCGTTCGTGGCGATGGCGCGCGGCGAGGCGCCCAGCCCGTGCACCGTCGACGAGGCGCTCGCCGCCCTGCTCGTCGCCGAGGCCGCCGACCGGTCGCGCCGCGAGCACCGGGCGGTCCGCGTCGCCGAGATCGCCGAAGCCGTTGCACCGCAGGCGGTCTCGACGCTGCAGGAGGCCGGCGCGTGACCGTGCTCACCGAGCGTCTCGCCGGTGCCCCGATCTCGTGGGGCGTGTGCGAGGTGCCCGGGTGGGGGTACCAGCTCGAGCCCGAGCGGGTGCTGCGCGAGATGCGCGAGCTGGGCCTGCGCGCGACCGAGCTCGGACCCGACGGCTTCCTGCCGGCCGACCCGGCCCAGGCCGCGGCCGCGCTCGCCGCCGAGGGCCTGGCCTGCGCCGGCGGCTTCGTGCCGGTGGTGCTGCACGACCCGGCCCACGACCCGCTGCCCGGTCTCGACCGCTCGATCGACCAGCTGCTCGCGGCCGGTGCGGCCACCGTGGTGCTGGCCGCCGCCACCGGTGCCGACGGCTACGACGCCCGGCCCGACCTCGACGCCGACGGGTGGGCGCTGCTGCTGCGCCGCCTCGACGAGCTGACCGACCACGCGCAGGCCCGCGGCCTGCAGGCGGTGCTGCACCCGCACGTCGGCACGATGGTCGAGCGCGGCGACGAGGTCGAGCGGGTGCTCGACGGGTCGCGCACGGCGCTCTGCCTCGACACCGGGCACCTGCTGGTCGGGGGCACCGACCCGCTCGACGTCGTCCGGTCGCACGCTGCACGTGTTGCGCACGTGCACCTGAAGGACGTCGACGCCGCTGTCGCGCAACGCGTCCGCGCCGGCGAGCTGGGCTACGCGGAGGCCGTGGCGCAGGGGCTGTACCGCCCCCTGGGCCAGGGCGACGTCGACGTGGCCGGCATCGTGCGGCTGCTCGAGGGGTCCGGGTACCAGGGCTGGTACGTCATGGAGCAGGACACCGTGCTCGACGGCCCGCCGAGCGGCGAGGGCCCGCTCGCCGACGTCCGCGCCGGCGTCGAGCACCTGCGGCGGCTGGCGTGAGCGAGCAGCCGTTCGACCTGATCACCATGGGCCGCATCGGGGTCGACCTCTACCCGCTGGAGGCCGGGGTGCCGCTGCAGCACGTCGAGCGGTTCGGCCGGTTCCTCGGCGGCAGCGCCACGAACGTCGCGGTGGCGGCGGCGCGGCACGGTCGGCGCACCGCGGTCGTGACGCGCACCGGCGCCGACCCGTTCGGCACGTTCGTGCACGAGGCGCTGCGCGACCTCGGCGTCGTCGACCGGTGGGTGACCCCCGTGGCCGAGTGGCCCACGCCGATCACCTTCTGCGAGATCTTCCCCCCGGACGACTTCCCGATCTGGTTCTACCGCACACCCACCGCCCCCGACCTGCAGCTCACGCCGGAGCAGGTCGACGCCGCGGCGGTCGCCTCCGCCCGCGTGCTCTGGACGACGCTGACCGGCCTGTCGCAGCAGCCGAGCCTCGACGCGCACCGCTTCGCGTGGCGGGCCCGCGGTCGGCTGCGGCACACCGTCATCGACCTCGACTGGCGCCCCGCGTTCTGGCCGGACGTCGAGGCCGGGCGCGAGCGCGCGCTGGAGGCCGTGGCGGCGTCGACCGTGGCCGTCGGCAACCGCGACGAGTGCGAGGTCGCGGTGGGCGAGCGCGACCCCGACGCCGCGGCCGAGGCGCTGCTCGCGCTCGGCGTCGAGCTGGCGGTCGTGAAGCAGGGCCCCGACGGCGTGCTGGCGCGGACGGCCGACGAGCGCGTGGTGGTGCCGGTGCACGAGGTCGAGGTGCTGAACGGCCTGGGCGCGGGCGACGCGTTCGGCGGGGCGCTGGTGCACGGGCTGCTGGAGGGCTGGCCGCTGGAGCGGACGCTGCGCTTCGCCAACGTGGCCGGGGCGATCGTCGCCTCGCGGCTGGAGTGCTCGACCGCGATGCCGACGACCGCCGAGGTCGAGCACGAGCTGGGGGTGGCGGCGTGAACGCTCCGGAGGGCGGCGGCTCGGTGCGGGCGATCGGGCCGACGGCGTTCGCCGCGTCGCTGGCTGCGCTGACCGACGTCCGGGCCCGGCACCCCGAGGCGGTGGCCGAGGCCGCGCTGGTGCGTCGCCGTCGTCCGCTGCTGCCCGACGACGGGCGTCTGCTGCTGGTGGCCGCCGACCACCCGGCGCGCGGCGCCCTCGGCGTCCGCGGCGACGGGCAGGCGATGGCGAGCCGCAGCGACCTGCTGGCGCGGCTGCGGGTGGCGCTGGCCAGGCCGGGGGTCGACGGCGTGGTGGCGACGCCCGACGTGGTCGACGACCTGCTGCTGCTCGGTGACCTCGACGACCGCGTGGTGATCGGCTCGATGAACCGCGGCGGCCTGCAGGGTGCGGCGTTCGAGCTGGACGACCGGTTCACCGGGTACGACGCCCGATCCCTTGCGGCACAGGGCTTCGAGGGCGGCAAGATGCTCGTGCGCATCGACCCGTCGGACGCCGGCTCGGTGCGCACGCTGGAGGCGGCGGCCCGGGTGGTGGGCGAGCTGGCCGACCGCGACCTGGTCGCGATGATCGAGCCGTTCTGGTCCGGGCGCCGCGACGGCCGGGTGGTGAACGACCTGAGCCCCGAGGCCGTCGTCCGCTCGGTGCACGTGGCGCAGGCGCTCGGGCCGACGAGCGCGCGCACCTGGCTGAAGCTGCCGGTGGTCGAGGAGATGGAGCGGGTGGTCGACGCCACCACGCTGCCGACGCTGCTGCTGGGCGGCGACCCCACCGGCCACCCCGACGACACCTACGAGCGGTGGGCGCGCGCCGTCGAGCTGCCCGGGGTGCGCGGGCTCGTGGTGGGTCGCGCCCTGCTGTACCCGGCGGACGACGACGTGGCCGCGGCGGTCGACGTCGCCAGCGGCATCGTGCACGGCGGTGCGTCGTGAGCCGCTGGCACCTGCCGGTCGGGACCACTGCGGCACAGGGGTTCTCGACGGTCGTGACGCCCGAGGTCGCGGGGTGGTCGTACTGCGGTGTGCGGGTGCTCGAGCTCGCCGCGGGCGGCTCGCAGGTGGTCGAGACCGGTGCCGACGAGGTGATCGTGCTGCCGCTGGAGGGCTCGGCGGTGGTCCAGGTGGCCGGCGAGCGGTTCGAGCTGATCGGCCGGGCGAGCGTGTTCACCGGGCCGACCGACTTCGCCTACCTGCCGCGCGACGCCGTGGCCACGGTGCGCAGCGAGGGCGGCGGCCGGTTCGCGCTGCCGGCGACGCGGGCCCGGCGCGCCCTGCCGCCGCGGTACGGACCCGTGTCGGGCGTGCCGGTCGAGGTGCGCGGGGCCGGCCGGATGACCCGCCAGGTCAACAACTTCTGCACGCCCGAGGCGTTCGAGGCCGACAGCATGATCGCGTGCGAGGTGCTGACGCCCGGCGGCAACTGGTCGTCGTACCCGCCGCACAAGCACGACCACGCCGGGCCGGGGGAGTCGGAGCTCGAGGAGATCTACCTGTTCGAGGTGGCGCCCTCGCCGTCCGGTGAGCCGGGCGTGGCGTACCACCGGGTCTCCGCCAGCGACGAGCGGCCGGTCGACGTGCTGGCCGAGGTGCGCAGCGGCGACGTGGTGCTCGTGCCCTACGGCTGGCACGGGCCGTCGATGGCCGCGCCGGGGTACGACCTGTACTACCTGAACGTGATGGCCGGGCCGGGCGCCGAGCGCGCGTGGAAGATCACCGACGACCCGGCGCTGGCCTGGGTGCGCGGCACGTGGGACGGCGCGGCGACCGACCCGCGGCTGCCGGTGGGAGGGGGCGGCGCATGACCGAGCAGACGGTCCGGCTGACGGTGAGCCAGGCGCTGGTGCGGTTCCTCGCCGCGCAGCGCAGCGAGCGCGACGGCGTCGAGCAGCGGCTGGTCGAGGGGTGCTTCGGCATCTTCGGCCACGGCAACGTCGCCGGCGTCGGCCAGGCCCTGCTGCAGGCCGAGCTCGACGAGCCCGGCGCGCTGACCTACCACCAGGCGCGCAACGAGCAGGCGATGGTGCACGCCGCCGTGGCCTTCGCCCGGGTGCGCGACCGCCTGCAGACCATGGCCTGCACCACGTCCGTCGGGCCGGGCGCCACCAACATGGTCACCGGGGCCGCGCTGGCCACGATCAACCGGCTGCCGGTGCTGCTGCTGCCCGGCGACGTGTTCGCCACCCGTGCGTCGGGCACCGTGCTGCAGCAGCTCGAGCACCCGCAGGGCTTCGACGTCAGCGTGAACGACGCGCTGCGCCCGGTGTCGGCGTACTTCGACCGCGTCTGGCGGCCCGAGCAGCTGCCGTCGACCCTGCTCGCCGCGATGCGCGTGCTGACCGACCCGGCGCTGACCGGTGCCGTCACGATCGCGCTGCCGCAGGACGTGCAGGCCGAGGCGCACGACTGGCCGGTCGAGCTGTTCGAGCCGCGGGTGTGGCACGTCGCGCGGCCGGTGCCCGAACCCGCTGTGCTGCAACGGCTCGCGGCGCTGCTGCGGTCGGCCGAGCGGCCGCTCCTCGTCGCCGGCGGCGGCGTCGTCCACTCCGGGGCGACCGAGGCGCTGCGGGCGTTCGCCGAGGCGACCGGCGTCCCGGTGGCGCAGACGCAGGCGGGCAAGGGCGCGATGGCCGCCGACCACCCGCTCTGCGTCGGGGCGGTCGGCGCCACCGGCACCACGTCCGCGAACGAGCTGGCCCGCGGCGCCGACCTGGTGATCGGCGTCGGCACCCGCTGGAGCGACTTCACCACCGCCTCGCTCACCGCGTTCGCGCACCCCGGCGTCCGGTTCGCCAACGTCAACGTCGCCGGCGCGGACGCCGTGAAGCTCAGCGGCCTGGCCGTGGTCGCCGACGCCCGCGAGGCGCTGACCGGGCTGACGGCTGCGCTCGACGGCTGGAAGGTCGACCCGGCGCACCGGTCGCGCGCCGAGCGGCTGGCCCGCGAGTGGGACGCCGTCGTGACCCGCTGCTACGACGCCGGCGCCGATCCCGAGAGCGCTCCCACGCAGGCGCAGGTGATCGGTGCGGTCGAGGCGGCGTCCGGGCCGCGCGACGTCGTGCTCTGCGCGGCCGGCTCGATGCCCGGCGACCTGCACAAGCTGTGGCGGGCCCGCGACCCGAAGGGGTACCACGTCGAGTACGGCTTCTCCTGCATGGGCTACGAGATCGCCGGCGGGCTCGGCGCGCGGATGGCCGCCCCGGACCGCGAGGTCTTCGTCATGGTCGGCGACGGGTCGTACCTGATGCTCGCCACCGAGCTGGTGACCGCCGTCCAGGAGGGCGTGAAGCTCGTCGTGGTGCTCGTGCAGAATCACGGCTTCGCCTCGATCGGCGCGCTGTCGGAGAGCCTGGGCTCGCAGCGGTTCGGCACGTCGTACCGGTACCGCGGCGCGTCCGGTCGGCTCGACGGCGACCTGCTGCCCGTCGACCTCGCCGCCAACGCCGAGAGCCTCGGCGCCGACGTGCTGCGCTGCACCACGCTGGGCGGGCTGCGCGACGCGCTGGCCCGCGCCACGGCGTCCGACCGCACGACGGTGGTGCACGTCGAGTGCTCGGCGCAGACCGGCGCCCCCGACAGCGACGCGTGGTGGGACGTGCCGGTCGCCGAGGTCTCGACCCTGCCCAGCACGCAGGCGGCCCGCACGACGTACGAGGCCGCCCGCGCCGCCCAGCGCCCGCACCTCGCCCCGCCCCCACCCGCCTGACCCGCCCCCGGCCCGACCCGCCCCCGCGACGCGGGCCACGTTCAGTTGGCTCACGCACCGTTCCATGGGTGTGCACGCCCATGGAACGGTGCGGGAACCCCTTGCGCGGTGCGCGAGCCGACTTCACGTGGCTCGCGTCGGCAGGCCGGCCGGGGCGGGACGACGGCACCCGGCGCCCCGGTACCCTTGCCGCCGTGACCGAGATCGAGATCGGCAGGGGAAAGCGCGGCCGTCGGGCCTACTCGCTGGACGACGTGGCCGTGGTGCCGAGCCGCCGCACGCGCGACCCGCAGGAGGTCTCGGTCGCGTGGCAGATCGACGCCTACCGGTTCGAGCTGCCGGTGCTCGCCGCGCCGATGGACTCGGTGATGTCGCCCGCGACGGCGATCGCGATGGGCCGGGCCGGGGGGCTGGGCGTGCTCGACCTCGAGGGGCTCTGGACCCGGTACGAGGACCCGGAGCCGCTGCTCGCCGAGATCGCGTCGCTCGACCCGGCGTCCGCGACCCGGCGCATGCAGGAGGTCTACGCGGCCGACGTGCAGCCCGACCTCATCGTCGAGCGGCTGCGCCAGGTGCGCGAGGCGGGCGTCACCGTCGCCGGGGCGCTCACCCCGCAGCGCACGCAGCAGCTGTGGAAGTCCGTGGTCGACGCCGGGGTCGACCTGTTCGTCATCCGCGGGACGACGGTCAGCGCCGAGCACGTGTCGGGGCGCGCCGAGCCGCTGAACCTCAAGCGCTTCATCTACGAGCTCGACGTGCCGGTCATCGTCGGCGGCTGCGCGACGTACACCGCGGCGCTGCACCTCATGCGCACCGGCGCGGCGGGCGTGCTCGTCGGCTTCGGCGGCGGGGCGGCGCACACCACCCGCACCACGCTGGGCATCCACGCGCCGATGGCGACCGCGCTGGCCGACGTCGCCGCCGCCCGCCGCGACTACATGGACGAGTCCGGCGGCCGGTACGTGCACGTGATCGCCGACGGCGGCATGGGCAAGAGCGGCGACCTCGGCAAGGCGATCGCCTGCGGCGCGGACGCCGTGATGCTGGGCGCCGCGCTCGCCCGGGCCGTCGAGGCCCCGGGGCGCGGCTGGCACTGGGGGCCCGAGGCGCACCACCAGGAGCTGCCGCGCGGCGAGCGGGTGCACGTCGGCACGCTTGGGCCGCTGTCAGAGATCCTCGAGGGGCCGGGCCGCTCCGCCGACGGCACCACGAACCTGGTCGGTGCGCTGCGCCGCGCGATGGCGACCTGCGGCTACAGCGACCTCAAGGAGTTCCAGCGCGTCGAGGTCGTCGTCGCGCCGTACCAGCCGGTCTGAGCCGCGCGGGCTAGGGCCGCTCGGGGCGCAGCCGCGCCCAGCCGTCGGCGAACTCGCGGCGGCTGCGCTCGGCCAGCGCCTGCTGCCCGGCGTGCAGCAGGCCGTAGGTGAACGCGTTGTCGCCGTCGAGGTGCGCCCGCACGCCGAGCTCGCGCAGCGCGTCGAGCGCCACGGCGGCGTCCTGGTGGTCGCCCAGCAGCTGCTGCACGTGGTGCGCCGAGGCGGCGAGCCGCTTGGCGGGCTTGCCGACCACCGGCCGCGCCGACTCCGCGACGTACCGCAGCCGCTTGGCCGCCTTGCGCGTGGCGTGCAGCAGCTCGTCGGCGGAGGTGCCGTCGGCCGCCTCGCCCGGCCCGGCCAGGGCCGCGCGAGCCCGGCGGTCGAGCCGCTTCCACTCGTGCCGCAGCACCTGCTCGAGGCCCTTCGCGGCCGGCGCCTGCGCCGCCTCGGTGAGCGGCGGGTCGGCGGCCAGCGCGTCGAGGGCGTCGAGCAGCCGGTAGTACCGGCGTCCGCCGAGCGCGGCGGTGACGGCTCGGGCGGCGCGCTGCTCCGCGCCCGCGAAGTGCGTGTCGACGCGGGCGGCGACCGGGCCGAGCACCAGCTCGGGCGGCAGCTCGCGAACGGCGGTCAGCAGCCGCTCGCCGGTGACGTGGGCGTCGCGGGCCTCGCCGAGCAGCCGGCCGAACCAGCGCAGCTCCTCGGCCAGCGGCTGCGTCGCCGCGGGGTCGAGCAGCGCGGCGTACGCGGTGAGCGTCGAGCGCAGCCGGCGCACCGAGAGCCGGGCCTCGTGCACGGCGGCCGTGCGCTGCGCCAGGTCACCGGACCGCAGCGCCGGGTCGGCGGTCACCAGCGTCGCCGTCTGCGTCCGCACGAACGCCTGCACCAGCTCGCCCGTCGACGACCCGCGCCCGGGCAGCGCGGGGACGGCGCGCAGCCGCTTCGGCAGGCGGCCGAGCGCCCGCGCCTGCTTGGACGGCGTGTCGCTGACCTGCGCGCCGGCCGCGAGCAGCAGCACCTCGACGGCGTCGAGCAGCGCCGTGTCGCCGTGCGGCCCGAGCTCGACCTCCCACTCGCGCCACGCCTGGTCGCCGCGCGGCCCGGTGGTCGTCACGACGTCGTCGCAGACCTCGGCCAGGGTGCGGCCCTCGGCGTCGAGCAGCGTCCGCAGGGTGCGGCGGGTGCTGATGGTGGTCACCGGCCCCAGCGGGTGGTCTCGCACCAGGGCGCGCACCGGCTCGAGCAGCGCGGCGGGCGGTCTCGTCGAGCGGCCGAGCGGGGCGGTGCGCTCGAGGCGCCCCGCGGCGTCCGGCAGCTTGAGCGTCCAGCCGTCGTCGTGCCCTCCGCGCCGCCGCCGCAGCGTGACCCGGGCGCGGGCCAGCGCCAGGTCGGCGGTGTCGTGGTAGACCGCCTCGAGCGGCAGCACCTGGGGCGGGGTGACGCGCTCGACGCCCTCGACCTCCAGCAGCTCGGGCAGCAGCGTCTCGTCGTCGACGTCGTAGGTGCGCTCGACCTCGAGGTGCTGCTCGGGCTGCTTCGGCACGTGGCCTCCAGGTGCGTGTCGTCGGTGCCGTGGTCTCGGACGCTACGACAGGACGCGGGGGCGCGCGACGGCACGACGGTGAGCGCTCGGTGAACCCTGCCGCTCGTCCCGCGCCGCGGGCTACGGTGGTCGGGTGAGCGACACCGTGGTCGACCCGCAGACCGACCCGTCGGCGACCTGGGCGGTCGACCCGGCCACGAGCCGGCGGCTGGCCCGGCGGGTCGTCGCCGCGCCGAGCGCCCCGACCACCACCACGCGCGCACCCGCGACGGGTGCGCCGCTGACCCAGCTGCCGACGTCCACGCCGGACGACGTGCGGGTGGCCGCCGACGCGGCCCGGGCGGTGCAGCGCGGCTGGGGACGGCGCTCGCTGGCCGAGCGCGCCCGTCCGCTGCTCGTGCTGCACGACCTGCTGCTCGACCACCAGACCGAGCTGCTCGACCTGATCCAGCTGGAGAACGGCAAGGCCCGCGCGCACGCCTTCGAGGAGGTGCTCGACGTCGCGACGCTGTGCCGGCACTACGCGCGCCGGGCGCACCAGTACCTCGGGCCGAAGCGGCGGCAGGGCCCGTTCCCGGTGCTGTCGAAGGCGCTCGAGCTGCGCCAGCCCAAGGGCGTGGTCGGCGTCATCAGCCCGTGGAACTACCCGCTGACGCTGGCGATCGGCGACGTGGTGCCGGCGGTGCTGGCCGGCAACGGCGTGGTGCTCAAGCCCGACACGCAGACCGCGCTGACCGCCCTGCGCGCGGTCGAGCTGCTCGTGCAGGCCGGCGTGCCGGACGGGCTGGTGCAGGTGGTGCTCGGTGACGGGCCGACGATCGGCGGCGCGGTCGTCGACGTCGCCGACGCGGTGTGCTTCACCGGCTCGACGGCGGTCGGCCGGCAGGTGGCCGCACAGGCCGGCGCGCGACTGGTGAGCGCGACGCTCGAGCTCGGCGGCAAGAACGCGATGTACGTGGCGGACGACGCGAACCTCGAGCGCGCGGTCGAGGGCGCGGTGCGCGGGTGCTTCGCCAGCACCGGGCAGCTGTGCATCAGCGCCGAGCGCCTCCTGCTGCACGAGGAGGTCGCCGACGCGTTCCTCGACCGCTTCGTCGCCCGGGTGCGGGCGCTGCGCCTCGGGCCGGGGCTCGACTACGCCGTCGACGTGGGCTCGCTGACCAGTGCCCGTCAGCTCGACGTCTGCGTCGAGCACGTGCGCGACGCGGTGGCCCACGGTGCGCGGGTGCTCGCCGGTGGCCGGGCCCGGCCCGACCTGGGGCCGCTGTTCTTCGAGCCGACCGTGCTCGAGGGCGTGGTGCGGGAGGCCGCCTGCTACGCGCACGAGACGTTCGGCCCCGTGGTGTCGGTGTACCGGGTGCGCGACGACGCCGAGGCGGTCGAGCGCGCCAACGAGGGCGACTACGGCCTCAACGCGAGCATCTGGACGCGGGACACCGCCCGGGGCCGGCGCATCGCCTCGCGCATCGTGGCCGGCACGGTCAACGTGAACGAGGCGTACGCCGCGACCTGGGCGAGCGTCGGTGCGCCGATGGGCGGCATGCGGGCCAGCGGCCTCGGGCGGCGGCACGGCGCCGAGGGCGTGCACGACTTCACCGAGGCGCAGACGATCACCACGCAGCGCCTCTGGGGCTTCGGCGTCCCGCCCGGCATGACGTCGGAGCAGTGGGCGCGCGCCCTGACCGCCGGGGTGCGGGTGATGAAGCGCGTCGGCGTGCGCTGAGCCGCTCGGGGGCTGCGCGTGCGGCCGCTCGACCCGACCGTGATGATGCACCGGTGAGCAGCCACCGCTGGACGCCGTCCGACCTGCCCGACCTGCACGGCCGCCGAGCCGTCGTGACCGGCGCCAGCTCGGGCATCGGCGTCCCGACCGTGCTCGAGCTCGCCCGGCACGGCGTCGACGTCGTCATGGCGGTGCGCGACCCGGCGAAGGGCGACCGGGCGCTCGCGGAGGTGCGCCGCGGGCTGAGCGCCGCGCCCGGTGCCGGCGGCGTCGAGCTCGGCGTGCTCGACCTCGCCGACCTGGCGTCGGTGCGGGCGTTCGCGCGGCAGTGGTCCGGCCCGCTGCACCTGCTGGTGAACAACGCCGGCGTGATGGCGCTGCCGCAGCGGCAGACCACCGCCGACGGCTTCGAGATGCAGCTCGGCACCAACCACCTCGGGCACTTCGCGCTCACCGGTTCGCTGCTGCCGCACCTGCAGTCCGACGACTCGGGCCGACCCGCCCGCGTGGTCACGCTGACGAGCGTCGCGCACACCGCGGGCCGGGTGAACCTGACCGACCTGCAGTCCGAGCAGCGCTACCGGGGCTGGACCGCGTACAGCCAGAGCAAGCTCGCGAACCTGCTGTTCACGATGGAGCTGCAGCGGCGCGCCGTCGCCGCCGGGTGGCCCCTGCTGAGCGTCGCCGCGCACCCCGGCTTCGCCGCCACGAACCTCATCTCGGCCGGCCCGGCCAGCCGCTCGAAGCTGCTCGGCGCGGTGGCCGGCGTCGTCTCGCGGCCGTTCAGCCAGTCGGCCGAGCACGGTGCCTGGCCCACCCTCTACGCCGCCGGCGCCCCCGACGTCCACGGTGCCGAGCTGGTCGGGCCGGGCGGTCTCGGCGGCACCCGCGGGCACCCGGTGAAGGCCGTCGCATCACCCACGGCATACGACGTCGACCTCGCGGGTTTGCTCTGGCAGCGGTCGCTGGAACTCACCGGCGTCGCGTTCGACGTGAAGGAGCAGTCATGAAGGCCGTGTGGCAGGGCATCGTCATCGCCGAGAGCGACGACACCGTGGTCGTCGAGGGCAACCACTACTTCCCGCGCACCGCGCTGCGCGACGACGTGCTGGTGCCGAGCGACACCACCAGCGTGTGCCCGTGGAAGGGCACCGCGTCGTACTACTCGCTCGCGGCCGAGGGCCACGAGTCGGCCGACGCCGTCTGGTACTACCCGCAGCCGAAGGACGCCGCGAAGCAGATCACCGACCGCGTGGCGTTCTGGCGCGACGTCGAGGTCACGGCCTGACCGATGGCCAGGGGTGGCAAGCACGTCGGCACGCCGGCGACCGTCGCGGTCGCCCGTGCCGGCGTGCCGCACACCCTGCACACTTACGAGCACGACCCGGCGACCCGGCACTTCGGTGACGAGTCGGTCGCCGCGCTCGGGGTGAGCGCCGAGCGGGTGCTGAAGACGCTGGTCGCCGACGTCGACGGCACGCTCACCGTCGCGGTGCTGCCGGTGTCGGCGTCGCTCGACCTCAAGGCGCTCGCCGCGGCGGTCGGCGGCAAGCGCGCCGCCATGGCCGACCCGGCCGCCGCGGAGCGCAGCAGCGGGTACGTCGTCGGCGGCATCTCACCGATCGGCCAGCGCCGCCCGCTGCGCACCGTCGTCGACGCCTCGGTGTCGGCCCACGAGACGGTGCTCGTCTCGGCCGGACGTCGCGGCGCCAGCCTCGAGCTCGCGCCCGCCGACCTCGTGCACCTCACCGCCGCCGTCCTCGCCCCCGTCGCCCGCACCTGAGCGCCCGGAGCGCGCGCCGGCGCGGGGCACGATCGTGGCAACGGCCTTCGCTGGGGCGGTGCTCGTCGCCACGATGATGCTCGGGCCAGGCGGCGGTCAGGCGGCGGGTCAGGTGAGGTGCCGGCCGAGGAAGCGCAGCTGGGCCGGCAGCACGCTGCGCCAGTAGCCGGGCGTGTGGTAGCCGGCGCTGAGGCCGCCGGCGGGCCGCGGGTGCACGGCCGAGCGGTAGGCGCGGGTGGTGGTGGCGAACGGGTCGCTCGAGCCGCAGCTGACGGTGACCGGCAGCCCGTGCAGACCGGGGTCGCGCACCAGGTCGCCCCAGCGGCGCCAGTCGGCGGGGGAGTCGAACGAGCCGCGCGAGGTGCCGCCGGCCGAGGCGAAGAGCGCGGGGCTGGACGCCGCGGCGACGACGACCCGCACGTCGCCGGTGCGCCCCGCGGCCGACTCGCGCGCGGTCGACAGCGCGCCGAAGCCGCCCATCGACCAGCCCATGACGCCGATCCGGCCAGTGCGCAGCCCGCGGTCGGCCATGCGGGGGAGCAGCTCGGTGAGCACCATGCCGAGCGGGTCGTCGCCGTCGGCGCGCGGGTGCCAGTAGCGGTCGGGGCCGCCGTCCGGGGCGACCACGGCGAACGGCCGCCCGCCGTCGCGCACGTGCGCCGCCAGGAACGCCGGCATCGCCACGTTCCGCAGCAGGTACTCGGCGCCGGTGGAGCGCGCACCGTGCAGCGCCACGACGAGTGGCAGGTCGCGCTCGTCGACGTCCGGCGGCGCGACGAGGGTCCAGCCGACGCGGGTGCCGCGGGCGCGCGACGCGAACGAGCCGGTGACCGTCGTGCCGCTCGGGCCGACCGGCGGCGTCAGGTCGGCGTCCGGACGGTGCAGCGCCTGGTCGAGCCGCACCCGTCCCGGCAGCAGGTCGCGCTCGACCGCCGCGTAGCCACCACCCGCCGCGCCCACCACCGCCGAGGCGCCGCCGAGCAGCACGGCGCGACGGCTCGGACGACGGGGCACCGCGCGATCGTGGCAGCCGGGCTCCGGGCGCGGGTGCAGATCCGGTGAGGGTCACGCGCAGGGAGCAGCGCCGTGGAACGTGGCGCCAGGGGGCGGGGCGGAACGGGCGGGGCGTGGACGCGGGGCCGGCACCGGGGGTGGACGGCCGGCCCCGCGTCACACGGCCTAACGAGCGGACGGCTCGGAGGTCACGGGTGCATCGGTCCAGCTCCGCCAGAGCGCCGCGTAGGCGCCGTCGGCGGCGAGCAGCTCGTCGTGCGTGCCGATCTCGGTGATCCGGCCGCCCTCGACGACCGCGACCCGGTCGGCGTCGTGCGCGGTGTGCAGGCGGTGCGCGATGGCCAGCACGGTGCGGCCGTCGAGCACCGCCGAGAGCGAGCGCTCGAGGTGCCGGGCCGACTGCGGGTCGATGAGCGACGTCGCCTCGTCGAGCACCAGCGTGTGCGGGTCGTTCAGCACCAGCCGGGCGAGCGCCAGCTGCTGGGCCTGCGCCGGCGTCAGCTCGTGCCCGCCCGAGCCGACCTCGGTGTCGAGCCCCTGCGGCAGCCGGTCGGCCCAGCTCAGCGCGTCGACCGCGTCCAGCGCGTCGCGCAGCTCGGCGACGTCGGCCTCGGGCCGGGCCAGCCGCAGGTTGTCGGCGAGGGTGCCGACGAACACGTGGTGCTCCTGCGTGACGAGCGCGACGTGGCTGCGCAGGTCGTCGAGCTCGAGGTCGACCAGCGGGACGCCGCCGACGTCGACCCGGCCCTGCGTGGGCGCGTTGATGCCGGCCAGCAGCCGCCCCAGGGTGGACTTGCCGGCGCCCGACGGTCCGACGACAGCGAGCCGCTCGCCGGGCGCCAGGTCGAGGTCGATGCCGCCGAGCACGTCGTGCCCCGGCCGGTAGGCGAAGCGGACGTCGCGGGCGGTGATCCGGTCGTCGTCCGGCACCTCGCCGGTGGGCGTGCGGTCGTCGGGCACGTCGCCGATGCCGATGATGCGGGCGTACGACGCGGCACCGACCTGCACCTCGTCGAGCCACGACAGCAGCTCGTCGACCGGCTCGATGAGCTGGATGACGTAGAGCGTGACCGCGGTGACCTGCCCGGCGGTGGCGTGCCCGCCGTGCACCAGCCAGCCGCCCCAGAGCAGCACGAGCGCGACCGGCAGGAAGTAGCTGAAGTCGATCGACGGGAACCACCAGCTGCGCAGCCACAGCGTGTAGCGCTCGGCGCCGTAGCAGCGGCTCAGGTCGGCGTCGACGCGCCGGCGGCGGGCGTCACCCAGCCCCAGCGCGTCGACCGTGCGCGCGCCGTCGACCGTCTCGGTGACCGTGCCGTTCAGCACCGCGTAGCTGGCGTTCTCGGCGAGGTAGCCGGCGGGAGCGCGCTTCAGGTACCAGCGCGACGTCGCGGTGAGCAGCGGCACGGCGAGCAGCACCGGCAGCGCCACCCGCCACCCGGCGACGAACGTGGCGGCCACGGTGAGCAGCGTCGTCATCGTGGCGACGATCACCGTGGGGACGGCGTACCGGACGGTGTGCGAGAGCGCCTCGACGTCGCGGGTGGTGCGGGTGACGAGGTCGCCGGTGCCGGCCCGCTCGACGGTCGAGAGCGGCAGCTGCGTCACGCGGTGCATGAACGCGTCGCGCAGCTGGGCGAACACCAGCTCGCCGAGCACGAACGACTGCCGCCGGGCGGCCCACGTCAGCAGGGTCTGCGCCACGACGGCGATCGCCAGCACCAGCGCCAGCGCGTCGACCCGGCCGAGCCCGGCGCCGCCGCGCAGCTCGTCGACGCGCCGCCCGACCAGCGCCGGCCCGACGAGTCCGGCGAGCGCGGCGGCGGCGAGCAGCGCCAGCACGCCGCCCAGGCTGCGGCGGTGCTGGCCGAGCAGCGCCTTCGCCTCGCGGCGGACGGTCTGCGGCGAGGCGACCGGCAGCGCGGTCGGGCTCGGGGGCGCGGGCTGCGTGCGCGGCGAGCTCATGCGTCCTCCCCTCGGATCACGGTGCGGCGGTAGGCGGGCACGGTGCGCAGCAGCTCGCGGTGCCGGCCCTCGGCGGCCACCTCGCCGTGCTCGAGGAACACCACGCGGTCGGTGTGGTCGAGCAGCAGCGGGCTGGCGGTGGTGACGACGGTGGTGCGGCCGGCCCGGTGCTCGCGCAGCCGGGCGGCGACGGCGGCCTCGGTGTGTGCGTCGACGGCGCTGGTCGGCTCGACGAGCACCAGCGCGGGCGCGTCGGTGAGCAGGGCGCGGGCGAGCGACAGCCGCTGCCGCTGGCCGCCGCTGAACGAGCGGCCGCGCTCCTCGACCTCGCTGTCGAGGCCGTCGGGCAGCGCGTCGAGCACGTCGTCGGCGGCGGCCGCGTCGAGGGCCGCCGACAGCTCGTCGTCCGGCACCGGTCGCGGCCCGGTCAGCTGCTCGCGCAGCCCGCCGGTGAACAGCCGCGGCTCGCTCTCGCTCACGACCACGTGCCGGCGCACGGCCTCGAGCGGCAGCAGGTCGAGCCGCTCGCCGCCCAGCGTCACCGGTGCCCCGGCGACCTCGCTGAAGCGGCCCAGCCGGTCGGCGAGCGCCGCCGACTGCTCGGGGTGCTCGCTCACGACGGCGGTCAGCAGGCCCGGCTCGATGGTCACGCCGGACGTCGGGTCGTGCAGCGGGGCGTCGGGCAGCGGGTCGGCGCGCCGACCGTCGGTGCGGTCGAGCACGCCGGGCGAGACGCGCAGCACGGCGATGATCCGGCCGGCGCCCACGTGGGCCCGGGTCAGCTTGTCGAGCGTCTCGGTGGCGGTGCGCAGCGGCGTCACCAGGAACGCCGACAGCCCGTAGAACTGCACGAGGTCGCCCACGCTGATGTCGCCGCGCACGGCGAGCCGCGCGCCGAGCCAGGTCACCAGCACGACGAACACGCCGGGCAGCAGCACCTGGGCGGCGTCGAGCGTGGCCTGCACGCCGGCGACCCGCACGCCCGACTGCCGCACCTGCTCGGACCGCGCGGTGTACACGTCGACGAACGTGCGCTCGCCGCCGATGCCGCGCAGCACCCGCAGCCCGGCCACGGTGTCGGCGCCCAGGGTGGTGAGCCGGCCGGCCTGCTCGCGCTGCGCGGCCTGGCGGCGCTGCAGCGGCTTCACCAGCAGGCCCAGCACGGCGGTGAGCGCGGGCACGCCGATCAGCACGAGCAGCCCGAGCGGCGTCGAGATGCTGGTGAGCACCACGGCGACCACGACGTAGCTGACGACGGCGCCGGCGAACCGGGCGGTCACGTCGTACGCGCCGCCGAAGCGCATGGCGTCGTTCGTGACGACCGACACGACCTCGCCGGTGGGGATGGTGCGCGGCAGCGCCTCGCCGGTGCGGGCGGTGTGGTGGCCGACGAGCTGCGCGGTGCGGAAGCTCGCCATCAGCCAGTTCGAGACGGCGGCGCGGTGCCGCAGCAGCCCGGTGCCGGCGGCCGTGACGGCGAGCGCGACCACGGCGAGCGACCAGCGCACGAGGGCGCCGCCGTCGCCGGTGACCACGCCCTCGTCGATGGCGCGCCCGACCGCGACCGGCACCAGCGCCTGGCAGACCATCCAGAGCACGCCCCACAGCACGCCGAGCAGCAGCGTCGCCTTCTGCCCGCGCGCGACCCACCACATGTACCGCCAGGGACCCCGCAGGTCGGGGTCGCCCGGGTCGTCGAGGGGGAGGGTGCGCACGTCCGCCAACGGTACGGGCAGGTGCCGACAGCCGACGAACCGATTACCGGCCGCCGGGGCCGCCCGGGTTACGGTCGTGGGGTGCTGAGGACCGCCCTGCGACCGCGCTGGCTGGCGCTGCTCGGGGCGGTCCTGCTGGTCTGCGTCGCGTTCGGGTTCGCCGGGTCGTGGCAGCTGGGTGTGGCGCGCGACAAGGGTGCCGAGCGCGAGCGGCGCGAGCTGGCGTCGGCCCCGCGGGTGCCGGTGCAGCAGGTGGCGCAGCCCCAGCGGTCGTTCCCCGCCGCCGGCGTCGGACGCCGGGTGAGCGTCGAGGGCGCGTACGACGCCACGCGGCAGGTGCTCGTCGGCGACCGGTCGCACCCGGGGGTCTGGGTGGTGACCGCCGTGCAGGTCGAGGGCGGCTGGCTGCCCGTGGTGCGCGGGGTCGTCGCGTCGTCCACCGCCCCCGTCGCCCCGCCGTCCGGCACCGTGCGCGTCGAGGGCGTGCTGCAGCCCGACGAGGCGCCGCCGGAGGCCCCGGTCGCCGGCGCCGTGCTGAGCCGCCTCGACGCCGCCGACCTGGCGAACCGCTGGGGCACCCCCATCTACAACGGGTACGTCGTGCTGACCGCCGAGCGCGCGACCGGCGCCGCGGGCGACCCGGTGCAGCGCGTGCCGGCCCCCGCGCCCGCCGCCTCGGGCATCGCCTGGCGCAACGCGGCGTACGCCGTCCAGTGGTGGGTGTTCGCGGCGTTCGCCCTCGTGCTGTGGTGGAAGATGGTGCGGCAGGACCACGAGGACGCGCAGCGGGCGCTCGAGCCCGGGCGGCCCGGACCACAGGTGCAGGGAGTGCGATGAGCGAGCAGGTCACGTCCGGGACGAGCCGCAGCCACCTGCGCCGCGGGCCGGACGCCGTGCGCGGGCCGCTGCTGCGCTACCGCGTCATGGCGATCGTCACCGGCGTCATGCTGCTGCTGCTCTGCCTGGAGATCCTGCTGAAGTACCTCGTCGTGAAGCCGGACGGCGGGTGGGCCGGTGACGTCGTCGCGATCGTGCACGGCTGGATCTACGTCGTGTACCTGGTCACCGTGCTGAACCTGTGGTCGGCGCTGCGCTGGCGGCTCGGCCGGCTGCTGGCCCTCGTGCTGGCCGGCGTCGTGCCCGGCCTGTCGTTCGTCGTCGAGCGGCGGGTCGTGCGCGAGGTGACCGAGGCGCTGGCCACCGGCCACGACCCGAGCGGCGACACCCCCGCCGTCCCGCGCTAGGTCGCACCCGCTCCGTGTTGCCGGGCGCGTCGAGGTCCGAGACGCTGCCTGACGGCTCACGGGAGGCACCCGCGGGCGCCTGAGGAGGACCCCGTGAAGCCCTGGATCGTCGTCGTGATCGCCGTGGTCGTGGTGCTGCTGCTGGTGGCGCTGCTGGTGCTGCCGCGCGTGCGGCGGCAGCGGGCCGAGCGGCAGCGGGTGCAGGCCGAGCGCGACCAGCGCCGCGCGCAGGAGCACCTGACCGAGGCGCGCGAGAGCGGTGCGAAGGCCGAGCGCGAGCGCGCCCTGGCCCAGGAGCACGTGGCCCGCGCCCAGCGCGAGCGCGCCGAGGTCGAGCTGCAGGGCGCCGAGAAGGAGCGCGAGGCCCGCGAGCGGCTGGCCGCCGCCGAGCGGCACGAGTCGACGTCGCAGGAGCTGCGCGAGAAGGCGCACGAGCTCGACCCGCACGCCGACGCGCACGCCGCGGCGCCGGAGCAGGACGGGACGACGGGTCACCACCGGGCCGACGTCGTCGACCTCCGCGACGGGCGCGACGAGACGGCGGGGCCGGACGCCGGTGACGGCACCGCGCACGGCGACGACACCGCGCACGGCGACGGCGGCGCCACCGCTCGCTAGACCGGGAGGGGCCGGCCGGTCGCGCCGCGCCCGATAGGCTCGTGCGGTGAGCGACGTCGTCCCCGAGACCCCTCCCGCCACCGAGCTCGAGCCGGGCCCGACCGACCTCGAGGCGCGTCCCGTCCTCGTCGTCGACTTCGGCGCCCAGTACGCCCAGCTCATCGCCCGGCGGGTGCGCGAGGCGAGCGTCTACAGCGAGGTCGTGCCGCACACGATGCCGCTGGAGCGGATGCTCGAGCGCGACCCCGCGGCGATCGTGCTGTCGGGCGGGCCGAGCAGCGTCTACGAGGACGGCGCGCCGTCGGTCGACCCGGCGCTGTTCGAGGCGGGTGTGCCGGTGCTGGGCATCTGCTACGGGTTCCAGGCGATGGCGAAGGCGCTCGGCGGCGAGGTCGCGCACACCGGCCAGCGCGAGTACGGCGGCACGCCGGCCCGGGTGCGCACCGAGGCGTCGACGCTGTTCCGCGGCCAGACCGACGAGCAGTCGGTGTGGATGAGCCACGGCGACAGCGTGCAGCAGGCGCCCGAGGGCTTCGCCGTCACCGCCGAGACCGTCGACACCCCCGTCGCCGCGTTCGAGGACGACGAGCGCCGGCTCTACGGGCTGCAGTGGCACCCCGAGGTGCTGCACTCGACGTTCGGGCAGCGCGTCATCGAGAACTTCCTCACCAAGGGCGCCGGCCTCGAGCAGTCGTGGACGGCGGGCAACGTCGCCGACGAGCTGGTCGAGCGCATCCGCCAGCAGGTCGGCGACGCGCAGGTGATCTGCGGGCTGTCCGGTGGCGTCGACTCCTCCGTCGCGGCGGCCCTCGTGCAGCGCGCCGTGGGCGACCAGCTGACCTGCGTGTTCGTCGACCACGGGCTGCTGCGCGAGGGCGAGGTCGAGCAGGTCGAGCAGGACTTCGTGCAGGCCACCGGCGTCGCGCTGAAGACGGTCGACGCGAAGCAGCAGTTCCTCGACGCGCTCGCCGGCCTCACCGACCCGGAGGAGAAGCGCAAGGCGATCGGCCGCGAGTTCATCCGGGTGTTCGAGCAGGCCGCCCGCGAGGTCGTCGACGACGCGTCGTCCGACGGGCACCCCGTGCGGTTCCTCGTGCAGGGCACCCTCTACCCGGACGTCGTCGAGTCCGGCGGCGGCGAGGGCGCCTCGAACATCAAGAGCCACCACAACGTGGGCGGCCTGCCCGACGACCTGCAGTTCGAGCTGGTCGAGCCGCTGCGCACGCTGTTCAAGGACGAGGTGCGCGCCGTCGGCCTCGAGATCGGCGTGCCCGAGGCCATCGTGTGGCGCCAGCCTTTCCCCGGCCCCGGCCTCGGCATCCGCATCATCGGCGAGGTCACCGCCGAGCGCCTCGACACCCTGCGCCGCGCCGACGCCATCGCCCGCGAGGAGCTCACCGCCGCCGAGCTCGACCGCACCATCTGGCAGTGCCCCGTCGTGCTGCTCGCCGACGTCCGCAGCGTGGGCGTGCAGGGCGACCACCGCACCTACGGCCACCCCGTCGTGCTGCGCCCCGTCTCCAGCGAGGACGCCATGACGGCCGACTGGTCGCGGCTGCCCTACGACGTCCTGGCGCGCATCAGCACCCGCATCACGAACGAGGTCCCCGAGGTCAACCGGGTCGCCCTCGACGTCACCAGCAAGCCCCCGGGCACCATCGAGTGGGAGTAGCCGGCGCGAGGTCGTGAGATCGTGGGAGGACCAGCACCACGACGAGGGGCGCATCTTGCAGACTGACGCAGCACCGGCAACCGACCAGGTCGACGACGTCACGGCGGTCGAGGCGGCCGAACCGGTCGACCCGGCCGACGCCATGGAGGCCTGGGCCCAGGTCGCGCACGACGAGCTGGTCGAGACGGCGAAGCGGTACAACGCCGTGATCACCACCAAGGAGCTCGGTGAGCGCGTGCAGGAGGTCTCGGGTGCTCGCACGACGGTGCTGCTGCAGCACTGGATCACCAAGCTGCTCGACGCCGTCGCGACGCAGGCCGCCGCCGCGGGCGAGCCGCCGCTGGCGTCGCTGGTCGTCCGCCCCGACGGCGGTGCCGGCGCCGCGTACGGCCGCAGCGCCCGGACCGCCGGCGACGCGGCGGTCGCCGACCTCGACGCGCTCGCGGCGCAGCACCGGCTGCTCTGCTACCAGGCGTTCGCCGAGGACCTTCCGGACGGCGGCGGCCGCGTGACCCTCACCCCCCAGGTGGCGGCCCGCAAGGAGCGCGCCCGGGCGCAGGTCGAGCGTCCGGTCAACCTCTGCCCGGTGCACTACATCGCGCTGCCGGTCAGCGGGCACTGCGAGCTCTGCGACTGACCGACCGTGACGCGCTCCGTGGTCGACGCACGTGCCCTGCTGCACGTCGTCGAGCACGAGGTACAGGTGCACGAGGCGCAGCGGCTGGTGGCGCCGAGCGCGGTGCGCTCGCAGGCGCTGCAGCTGCTGCTCGACGACGTGCTGGCCGGACGGCGCACCGAGCGCGAGGCGCGGGCGCTGCACGACCGCACGACCGAGGTGAAGATCCGCGCGCTCGGTGACCGGGTGTCGCGGTGGACGTCGTGGCAGGTGGCCCGCGAGCAGGGGTGGACGTCGCTGCGGCACGCCGAGTACGTCGCGGTGACGCGGCTGCAGGCCGACGTGCTGGTGGCGCTCGACCCGGCGCTGGTCGAGGCGGCCCGCGGGCTGGTGCCGCTGGCCGACGTCGAGTCGCTCAGCTCGCCGTAGCGCCGAGCCGCCCACCGTAGGAGCCGACCAGGGCCGAGGCCACCACCCGGGCGTCGGCGTCGGCGACGTCGGCGGGGTACTCGGGCAGCAGGTCGTCCCACACCGGCAGCCACGACCCCCACAGCTGGCCCTGGCCCTCGGGTCGGGCGAACAGCCACACGTGCAGGTGCGCCGCGCCGTCACCGATCCGGTAGACGTGGCAGCGGGCGACGTGGGGGAGCGCCTGCACGTGCCGGGTGAGGTGCACCTGCAGCACCCCGAGCTCGGCGGCGAGGTCGTCGGGCAGGTCGGCCAGGTCGTGGTGGTCGCGCGGGTGCAGCATCAGCACCAGCGGGACGCCGACGCCCTCGACGCGGGTGAGGCGCCACCGGTCGTCGAGCCACAGCCCCTCGTCGCGCCGCGCGCACGACGAGCAGTCGGCCGGGTCCTCGCCGTGCCGCGGCGGCTCGGGCAGCACCGGGGGCAGCAGCCGCGCGGTGCGCAGACCCTCCTGCTCGAACGGGCTGATGTCCCAGCCGGTCATCCGCGACAGCGGCAGGCGCTGCTCGTCGTCGGCGGCGGCGAGGGCGTGGGCGTGGAGCTCCTCGGGCGTCAGCGGCACCCGGCGACGCTACCGCCCAGCGGGCTAGAACGGCCCGGAGTCGTCGACCAGCCGGATGCGGAAGACCTGCTGCCACTGCTTCAGGGTGCTGGTCTGGAACACCGTGTACCCGGCGGTGTTCAGGTAGTCGACCGAGGCGGTGCCGCCGCGCGAGGCGGTGCAGGTGACGACCTCGTGGTGGTCGTAGCCGCTGCTCGTGTAGTACGAGAGCGTGCAGCGCGGCAGGTGCAGGTCGGCCTTCGCGGTCGCCGTGCCCTGCTGGTGCCGCGCGGCGGTGGCCTTGCTGCGGGTGCCGGTCGTCACGGTGCCCTGGCTGGGGTCGTACCGGCACGACGTCAGGCTCGCGGTGTTCTGCTCGGCGTAGGCCGCGCCGGCCGGGCAGGCGGCCGCCGACACCGCGCTGCCGAGCGCCGACCACTGCCCGTGGAACGTGGCCCCGTTCACCACGACGACGGCGAGCATGCCGTCGCGCGCGTACTTCGCGGCGGCCAGCGCGGAGGCGTCGGCCGCCTTCTGCGCCTTGCCCCGCGAGTCGGACGCCTCACCGAAGCCGAACATGCCCAGCGCGCAGGCGAACAGGACCAGCACGAGCACGAGGAGGGGCAGCGTGATCTGCCCCTCCTCGCGACGTGCGGTCCGTGCGGTCATCAGCTGCCGGGCTCGGAGATCTTCTTGAAGGCGTCCTCGACGGCCTTCGAGACCTTCTCGCCCATCTTCAGCTTGAAGAGGGCCACCATGATCACGCCGATGAGGACGGCGATGCCGACGTACTCGAGCGTGCCCTGACCGCGGTCGTCGCGGGGGCGCTCGCGCAGGACGTGCAGACGGGTCTGACCCTCGGCGGCGATGCGGTAGAGCATGGTCATCTCGGTGGTTCCTCTCGCTCGGTGCCCTGACTGGCTACGACGCAGACTCTGCTCTCCGGAGCGTCGGGCTCCCAGGGTCCGGGGGCCCACGAAAGGGCCCAAACCGGACCCATCCGCACCGGTCAGCGGCGCAGCCAGAGGCTCACGGCCTCGGCCCGCGAGGTGACGCCGAGCTTGGCGAAGATGCGGTTCACGTGGTTCTTGACGGTCTTCTCCGACAGGTAGCAGCGACTGGCCACCTGGCTGTTCGTGAGGCCCTCGGCGATCAGGTCCATGACCTCCTGCTCGCGCACCGACAGCCCCCACGTCTGCGCGGGTCCCGTTGCGGCAGAGGCGTTCCCGCCCGCCATGCTCAGGGCCGCCGCGCCGGCCAGGATCGCGCCGGCGGACGGCGAGAGGTGCACGCCGCCGGCGGCGACGGTGCGCACCGCGGCGACGAGCTCGTCGATCGCGAACTCCGAGTGGACGACGAAGCCGCGCGCGCCGGCGGCGAGGGCGGCGGCGATGACCTCGGGCTCGTCGGAGTGCGTGAGCATCAGCACCGGCACGGTGGCCGCGATGTGCTGTGCCGCAGCGATCCCGTCGACCTGGGGCATCCGCACGTCGAGGAGTGCGAGGTCGGGGTGCAGCTGCTCGACCAGCTCGATGGCCTCGCGACCGTCGCGGGCGACGCCCACCACGTCGAGCCCGTCGATGGTCGCCAGCAGGTTCGCCATGCCGGTGCGCACCACGGGGTTGTCGTCGGCGAGCACCAGCCGCAGCTCGGCCACGGGGTCGCCCGGCGCGTCGTACGGCGGTCGGGTGGCGCCGTCCGGTTCGGTCGTGCTGCTCATCGGGCTCCCTGCACGGTGGTGGGTGCCGCACCCCGCGGCACGGTCAGTCGGACGCGGGTCCCCTTGCGCGGCAACGGATCTCGCAGGTCGATGACGTCGGGCTCCGGGGCGCTGCGGGCGTCCTCGACGACCAGGTGACCGCCGACGACCCCGGCGCGCTCGGTCATGCCGACCACGCCGAACCGGCCGCGGCGCACCGCCGGCTCGCCGCCGAGGCCGACGCCGTCGTCCTGCACCTCCAGCTCGACGACGCGGTCGTCACCCGACAGGGTGACCGTGACCCGGCTGGCACCGGCGTGCCGGTGCACGTTCTCGAGCGCCTCGTCGAGCACCCGCAGGGCCGCGATGCGCTGCGTCGGGTCGAGGTCGCCGACGCCGCCGGTGCGCACGTCGACGGGCACGCCGGTGCGCTCCGACCAGCGGCGCGAGCGGTCTGCCACCGCCTGCACGAGCGGCGCGCTGTCGTCGTCGCGGCGCAGGCCGGTGAGCACCTCGCGCGACTGGGCGAGGGCGGCGCGGGCGGCGATCTCGAGGTCGTCGGTGAGCCGCACGACGCCGTCGGCCTCGCCGGTGGCGGCGGTGCGCGACACCGCCATCGTCTGCAGCACCAGGCCCTGCAGCGTCGAGCTCAGCCCGTCGTGCAGGTCACGGGCCAGCCGGGTGCGCTCGGCGGCGGTGGCGGCGGCCCGCTCGGCGGCGGCGGCCGCCTCGACCGCCTGGGCCAGCCGGTCGTGCACGCTGCGGAACGCCGACCCGGCCAGGGCCAGCAGCACGTAGGCGGCCGGCACGGTGAGCGACGACCAGCCGGCGTGGCCGCGCGTCGTGCGCTCGAGGTCGGCGAGCAGCACGTACCCGGCCGCGAGCAGCGTGGTCAGCAGCACCGTGGCGCCGCGGGTGAACAGCAGGCCGACCAGCACCGCGGTCGTGAACGTGTAGGCCACGAAGGCGGACGACGTGCCCGCCTGCGCCAGCACCACGAGGCTCACCAGGACGTCGGCGGCGGCCAGGCCCACGTGGCGGCGCAGCAGCGGCACCACCGAGCCCCAGCGCAGCGCCAGGCCGGTCGTGCTGGCCACGAGCACCAGCACGAGCACCACCTCGTCGGCGCGCGGCGGCCGCGACTGCCAGGCCAGCGCCACCGGGTACAGCGTGAGGATGCGCAGCAGCACCAGGCTGCGCACCGACGTCGACGTCACCGCCTCAGCCACCGAGCACCCCACCCAGGTCGATCCCGGACGACAGGAACAGCGAGACCACGAGCAGCACCAGCGCGCCGGGCACCATGACGATGGTGACGACGAGCGCGACGCGCGGCGAGGTGCGGGCGGCCGACTGCCGCGCGCGCTGCGCCGTCGAGCGCCGCATCTCGACGGCGATCTGGTCGAGCGCCTCGGTGAGCGGCGAGCCGAGCTCCTCGGCCTGCAGCAGCGCGACGACGAACTGGTCGAGCGCCTCGGAGGCGTTGCGCTCGCGCAGCCGCTGGAAGGCGTTGCGCCGCGACTCGCCGACGTCCATCTCGCGCAGCGTGTGGGTGATCTCGTCGGCCAGCGCGCCGGTGTAGCGCGACGCCACCCGCTCGAGCGCGGCACGGAACGACAGGCCGGCGCTCACGGTGACCGCCAGCACGTCGAGGAAGTCGGGGATGTCGCGGTCGATCGACCGCTGCCGCCTGCGCCTGGCGCTGCGCAGGGCGAGCTCGGGCAGGAACCACGCGGCCACCAGCACCAGCAGCGCCACGAAGCGCTGGCCGTAGAGGAAGAGCGCGACCGCCGCGGCGCCGAACACCACCAGCAGCCGGGCCTTGCGCTCCAGGTGGGTCTGCAGGGTGAGCCCGTCGGGGCGGCCGGCGAGCTCGATCCGACGGCGCATGGCGTCGAGCCGCGTCGAGCCGATCACCTCAGCGAGCGGGGGAGCGAGCCGTCGTCCGACCCAGCCGAGCGGGCCGCCCCCGCGGTCGAGCTGCTTGCGGCCGCGCACGAGCGCGAGGTCCTCGACGTCGAGGCCCTGCATGGGGTCGCTGCGCAGCCGGGCCCACCCGGCGACGGCGACCCAGGCGCAGACGCCGGCGAGCAGGGCCGCGAGCGGGGCGACGCCGAACAGCGCCGTCACGTCTCGATCCTCGTCATGCGGCGGATCAGGAGCATGCCGATGCCGAACGAGCAGACGGCGAACCCGAGCGCCAGCAGGCCGATCGGCGTGCTCGTGACGGTCTTCAGCAGCCCGGGGCTGATCGTGTTCAGCATGAACAGCAGGCCGACGCCCAGCGCCACCACGAGGTACCCCGTGTAGGTGGCCTGCGTCAGCAGCGTGCGCACCTCGCGCTTGAGCTCCTTGCGGTCCTCGAGCGTCGCCGCGATGTCGCGCAGCGCGGTGATGAGCGAACCGCCCGAGCGCGAGCTGATGACGAGCGTGCCGACCAGCACCGACAGCTCGCGCCCCGGCAGCCGCTGCTCCATCTGCAGCAGCGCCTCCTCCAGCGGCGTGCCCACCGCCATGGAGCGCGCGCACCGTCGCAGCTCGGTGCGGGCGGGCTCGGCCAGCTCCTCGCCGGCCATCTCGATCGCCGTCCGGATCGACAGGCCGGCGCTGGTCGCGTTCGACAGCACCCGCGCGAGCTCGGGCATCTGCCCGACGAACGCGACGCGCTGCTGGTCCTCGCGCCACACCAGCCACTGCCGCAGCAGCAGCACGGCCGCGACGGCGATGATCACCGCGACCAGGCTCGACACGAGCGTGGACGCCGCGACGGTGACCGCCACGACGACGACCGCCACGACCACCACGGCCTCGGCGGGCAGGACGCCGGGCAGGTTGGCGGCGAGCAGCCGGCGCTCGAGCCGGCGTCCCCACTGGGTGCGCCGCACCGCGCGGTTCGGGCCGCCGGCCAGCCAGCCGCGCACGCCGGTGCGGCCGCGGCCGGTGTCGCCCTCGAGCGCGCGCTTGTCGGCCGCGCCGCGGGCGAGGTACCAGACCCCGGTCACGGCGACGAGCAGCGTCAGGGCCAGCAGGCCCAGGCTGGTGACCGGCCGCATCAGCCGGCTCGCCGGACGTACAGCTCGGAGGGGTGCTCGGCGACCCGGAACGGCTGCGGCAGCGGCTCTCCGGCCAGCACCAGCCGCTCGGCCAGCGCGGCCGGCAGCGGGTGGTGCTGGTAGGTGCCGCGCACGACGCGGTCGGCCGTCATCGGCTGCGGCACGAACTCGGTGAGCGACGCCAGCGCGAAGTCCTCCCGCCGGCGCGACGAGACCGCCGACACCTCGCTCACCCGGCGCGAGCCGTCGGACCCGCGCTGCAGCTGCACGATGACGTCGACCGCGTTGTTGATCTGGTCGCGCAGCGCCTCGAACGGGATCTTGATCTCGCTCATGCTGGCCAGCGTCTCGAGGCGCATGACGGCGTCGTCGCCGCTGTTCGCGTGCACCGTGGCCATCGAGCCCTCGTGGCCGGTGTTCATCGCCTGCAGCATGTCGAGCGTCTCGCCGCCGCGGACCTCGCCGACGATGATGCGGTCGGGGCGCATGCGCAGCGAGTTGCGCACCAGCTCGCGGATCGTGACCTGGCCCTTGCCCTCGACGTTCGCCGGGCGGGACTCCAGCCGGATCACGTGCTCCTGCTGCAGCTGCAGCTCGGCGGCGTCCTCGACCGTGATGATGCGCTCGTGACCGGGGATGAAGCCGGAGAGCGCGTTGAGCATCGTGGTCTTGCCGGTGCCGGTGCCGCCGCTGACGATCACGTTGACGCGCGCCCGCACCAGGGAGCCCAGCAGCAGCGCGGTCGACTCGTCCATCGCGCCCTTGCCCACCAGCTCGGCCAGCGAGTAGGCGCGGGGGAACCGCCGGATGGTGAGCATCGGCCCGTCGAGGGCGAGCGGCGGCACGATCACGTTGACGCGCTCGCCGGTCGCCAGGCGCGCGTCGACCATGGGGCTCGACTCGTCGACGCGGCGGTTCACGCCCGCGACGATCCGGTCGATGGTCTGCATGAGCTGGTCCTCGTTCGCGAAGTGCGCGTCGAGGCGCTGCAGCACACCGGCTCGCTCGACGAAGATCGTCTCGTGGCCGTTGACCATGATCTCGGTGACGCTCGGGTCGGCGAGCAGCGGCTCGAGGATGCCGAGGCCGAGCGCCTCGTCGACGACGCGGCGGATGATCGCCTGTCGCTCGCCGGTCGTCAGGATCGGGCCCTCGCGGCTGAGCAGGTGACCCATCACCCGCTCGAGGCGCAGCCTCCGTTGCCCCGCGTCGAGCTTGCTCAGCTCGCCGAGGTCGATCTCGTGCAGCAGCAGGCCCCGGTAGCGGGCGACGGTCTGCGCGTGCGCGTCGGCGTCCGAGGTGTCGCCGCCGAGCTTCACCTGGTGGCGGTCGAGGAGTCCCACGTCAGCCTCCGATCCCGGGCTCGGTCTGCGGCATGGTGGCGCTGCGCACGATGGTCATCGTCGGCATCCGGGGGACGACGCGCGGCACCGTGAGCCGCACCGTCCAGTGCCCTCGTGCACCGGTCGCCACCGGGTGCAGCGAGCTGCTCACCGCGTTGCGGGCGGCCGACTGCCCGGACTGGCCGAGCGTCGAGGCGCGGGCCGCGGCGCGGGCCGCACCGTTCGCCTGCGCCATCGTGTAGGTCACCGCGGCGACCTGGATCACGAAGAGCACCATCAGCAGCAGCAGGAACGCCATGCCCACCAGCTCGAGCGACATCCACCCGTCGTCGCGCCGCGCGCGCCGTCGCACCGCCGTCATCGCTCGCTCACCTGGCCGGCGCTGGCCCGCAGCGGGATGTCGAGCGAGCGCGCCCCGGGCACGAACAGCGGCGGGCGGACGGCGACCCGCACCGTCGTGCCGCTGCTCGACACCTGCATGCCCCGGCGGAACGACGCGGGCACCGCCTGCTCGGCCGCCGACCGGACGTCGCCCCCCACCGCCGCGGCGCGCGCGCCCTCGGCCGCGGAGTTGGCGGCGTAGTGCGCGCCCACGCCCATCAGCACCGCCTGCCAGGCCAGCAGCACGATCAGGATCAGGATCGGGAACAGCCCGACCAGCTCGATCGTGCCCTGCCCCTCGTCGGCGGTCGCCAGGTCGTCGGTCGTCACGGCACGGCGGCGGCCGCCCTTCGCGCGCCGCTCGCGGGCCGCTCGCTCGGGCCGGGCGGCGCGCTGCTGCCGGCTGCTCAGCGGCCGCTGGCTGCTGACCCGCAGCTCGACGGCGAGCTGCTCGAGCTTCGACGTCCAGCCGCTCTGGGCGAGCTCGGGGTCGCGCTGGTTCGCGGCGGCCTCGAGCCCGCGGAACACCGCGGGCAGCCGGGTCTCGACGACCTGCGTGCCGGCGATCTTGGCGGCGGTCTCGGCCTGGATGTCGGTGCGCTTGTCGGCGCGGTTGACGATGGTCTGCACCGCCTCCTCCTTGCGCAGCCCCAGGCGCTCCCACATCTCGACGGCACGACGCACCCCGCGCAGGGACGGCACGTCCGGCATCGTCACGACGTAGACCTCGTCGGCCAGCTCGACCGCGGCCGCGGACGCCTCGTTGACGACGGCGCCGGCGTCGACGATCACCACGTCGTGCCGCTGCCGCAGCCCGGTGAGGATCGCGGCCACCTGGTCGCCGGTCAGCCGCTCGGCGAACTCGCCCTCGGCCGGCGCCAGCAGCACGTTCAGCCCGGACGGGTGCTGGTAGAGCGCGTCGGCGATCGCCCGCGGCCCGAGGTCCTGCGCCACCGGCGCGAGGTCGAGGATGCTGCGCCGGTGCTGCGCGTCGAGGTAGAGCGGCACGTCGCCCTTCGCGACGTCGAGGTCGACCAGGCACACGCGGCGGGTCGGGTCGTCCTGCGCGCTGTGCAGCGCCAGGTGCACGGCGAGCGTGGTGGTGCCGACGCCGCCCTTCGCCCCGGCCAGCACGACCATCAGGCCCGCGGCGCTCGTGGTCGCCTCGCGCTCGCCGCCGATGACGCGCCGCATGGTCTGCGCCCAGCCGCCGGCCGACATGATCTTCGTGGCGACGTCCTCGACCTGCAGCGGCAGCTCGACGACGGCGCGCGCCCCGGCGTCCATGGCCTGGGCCAGCACCTCGGCCGACCCGGAGCGCGCCGCGACCACGATCGCCAGGTACGGCTTCGCGGTCACCGCCTCGCGGATCAGCGGCCACACCGGCGTCGGCGAGAGGTCCTCGCGCACCAGCACGACGTCGGCGTCGAGCGCCCCGAGCTGCTCGCGCAGCTGGGCCTCCGACGTCACCGTGCCGACGGCCTGCGCACCCGCCGCGGCGACGGTCTCGGCCAGGTCGGCCGCCAGCTCCTGCGACGGCGCCGCGATCAGCACCCGGTAGCTCATCGGCTGCTCCCTGCGGCCTCGGTGTCGCGCTGCGTGCCGGAGCCCCTGCCGTCGGTCGACGCGGGCTCGGCGGTCTTCTTGTCGGCGCCCTTGCCGGTGGGCGGCGCGGTCACGGTCTCCTGCAGCAGCGGGGGCAGCCGCGTGTCGTTGAAGCTGCGGGCGTCGGGCGTCACCTTCTTGCCCGACTCGTTGTTGCCGGACCGCATGATCCGCATCTTCACGCTGAACGCCTCGGCGTACGCGAGGGCCGTGGAGTCCTTGACGCTCAACGCGAACGTGACCGGCACGACCTCCTGCGGGTCGGCGTTGCCGTCGGTCGCGGCGCCGACCTCGATGCCGACCGGCGTCTTCTCGCCGACGCTGACCACCAGCGCCTGCGAGACCACGATGCCGGCGACGTTGTAGGGCAGCTGCGCCTTGCGGACGCTCTGGTCGACCTGGTTCTGGCTGCTCTGCCGGGCCGCGAAGGCCGCCACCACGTCGACCTTGTCGCCGGGTCGCACGCGCCCGTTGATGCCGTCGGCGGCGTCGAAGTTGATCGACACCTCGCGCATGCCGTCCGACAGCGACGAGCTCGACGTCATCATCTCCGACGTGAGGTAGCTGCCGGACTTCACGGTCGTGAAGGTCTTCTGCCCCAGGAAGTCCGCCTCCCGGGTGACCGTCGTGTCGGTGACGTACTTGGTCGGGATCTCGACCGTGCGCAGGTCCTGTGGCGTCACCGCCGCGAAGGGCGGGATGTCGCGGGCGGCCACGTACACCTTGGTGCGCGGGCCGACCTCGGCGTTCACCTGGGCGACGTACGACGCCACGCCGAGGAAGACGGCGCACGCGCCGAGCGCGGCCAGCACCAGCATCACGAGGCCACGGCGCTGTCTGGGGTTCATGCTGCTCCTGCCGGCAGCCCGGCCGCGGCCCGGTCGTCGGTGCTGTCGAGGGTCTGGTCGGTGAGGTCGATCGCGTCGAGCCGGTCGCCCGCGGTGAGCGCGTCGATCCGGTCGATCGCGTCGGGGCGGCGGGCGTGGCAGAAGCGGCAGGCGTCCCAGGCGACGGGGGCGCCGCACGAGCGGCACTCGACGGCGGCGTCGAGCGCGGTGCGGACGACGAGCGAGAGGTCGTGCGGGACGGCGACCAGCTCGGTGCAGCGCGAGGTCGCCCAGCGCACCCGGCTCGCGTCGGGGCGCTCGACCTCGACCGGCTCGCGCTCGCCGAGCCGCGCGACGACGTCGGCCGCCACGGCGCGGGTGGGCTCGTCGCCCGCGGTGCACCAGACGTCGAGGTCGGCTCCGGTGTCGGGCAGCCGCAGACCGCGCGGCTCGCCCTGCACCACGACGGCGATCTGCGGCGTCGGGTGCGTGGTGACGACGAAGCGCGAGGTGGGCCACCACGACCGCAGGTGCTGCGCCATCGAGGGCGTCGGCTCGGCGAGGCGGGTCACCGTCGACAGCGCGGCACCGGCGACGACGCTGCGCTCGACGGCCTCGGTCACGACCAGCAGCTCGGGGGCCGACAGCTCGTCCTGCATCCCCGCGAGGAGGTCGCCCACGACGTCGAGCGCCAGCGGCGGCAGCGTGCTCGCGTGCACCACGCCGACCGCGCCGGGGGCCCCCGCCCGACCCAGCGACACGGTGCGCGCGGCGGTCGCCGCGGCGGCGGCGGGGACCACGACGACGAAGGGGTCGGCGCGCGCCGCGGGCGGCCGCAACCGCTCGACCAGCGCGTCGACGTCGCCCACGTCGAGCGTCGTCCTGAGATCGGGTGCACCCAGCACCCTCATGCGTGAGACCTGTTCCTGCACAGCCGAACTCGAGCTCCCTCCGGTGTCCACGTGCCTCGCACCGCGTCGTCGTCGACGCGCCCGCGAGCCACCCTCACCACGTGTCCCGTACGCCCCCACCCGGCCCGGCGACCCCCGATCGGGGGGTGTCCAGTTTGCCCGGAGTGCCATAGGTTAGACCCGGATGATCTTGAAAGGGAACCCCCGTGTGGGAGCCTCACCCACGAGGCGGCCGACCGTCACAGGTGGTGGGTACCCGTCACGAGTTGTCAGCACGGAAGCAGTCGAGGAAGGGCTGGGGAACGCACGATGACGCCTGGGGTGGAGCTCGGCGGCGCGGTGCCACGGGCGCGTCGCGGCGGCGGACGACGGCGGCTCGCGGTGGCGACGGGGGTGCTCGCGGCGCTCGCCGTCGGGGGGTGCACCGGTGACGCCGAGCCGTCGACCGGGGCCGCGTCGACGGGCGGCGGCGGGGGCGCGACGTCCGGCTCGGCGACCCCGACGCCGAGCGCGTCGCCGGAGGTCGTCGTGCAGGACGGGTACCACCGGTTGAACGTCTTGCCGGCTCCGGTGAAGACCGTCGACGTCGTCGACGACACCGACGAGGAGCCGGCGCGGGCGCGGGTCGAGGTGGTGCGCGCCGAGAAGGTCGGCGACGTCGTGCGGGTGCTGCTGGCGTGGGACCCGGCAGCCGAGGGCGAGGACGCGCGACCGGCGATGATGCGGGCGCTGCGTACGCCGCGGGACGTCGAGTACGAGCTGGGGCTGCGCCTCTACGACCGCACCGCCGGCACCCTCGCCGAGCCGCTGCGCACGAGCGACGGCACCTGCCTGTGCTCGACGAACACGCAGGAGATCGTGTCGGGTGGCGACCAGGGCCTGTACTGGGCGGACTTCCCGGCGCCCGCGTCGTCGTCGGTGACGCTGCTCATGGGCCGCGACCTGCCGCCGGTCGAGGACCTGCCGATCAGCGCGCAGCAGCCGCCGCTGACGCTCCCGGACGACGTCGTCGAGTGGGGCGACGGCCCGCCGCCGGCGACACCCGGCGAGGGTGCCGGTGACCCCGTGGTGCACGACGTCGTGCGCACCGTGTCGAGCTTCGGCGGCTCGGAGGAGGCGCAGGACGGCGACAAGGCGGAGGTCTCGCTGCCGTCCGACGTGCTCTTCGCGTTCGACTCCTCGACGCTGAACGCGAAGGCGAAGCAGGTGGTCCGGGCCGCCGCACCCAAGCTGGCGAGGGCCGCGAAGGGCAAGACGATCGTGGTCGAGGGGCACACCGACGACCAGGGCTCGCCGGGCTACAACCAGCAGCTGTCGCTGGCCCGCGCCCGCGCCGTGGTCGCCGCGCTGTCGCCCGCGGTCGAGAGCGCCGGCATCCGGTTGCAGGCGGTCGGCCGGGGCGAGAGCGACCACCTGGTGCCGAACGTGACGCCGGAGGGCAAGCCGATCGAGGCGAACCGGCAGCGCAACCGCCGGGTGACCTTCGTGTTCGACCGCGACCGCTCGCGCGGCGGCGAGCGGGTCGGCGTCGACGCCCCGAAGCCGCTGCCGAAGCTGGCGGTGGCGCGCACGACGCAGCCGACCGCCGCCGTGCCCGACCCGGTCGCCAGCGTGCTGTCGCAGGACGGTTCGGTGCGGCTCGACGTCACGTCGGTGCGGCGCACCGGGCAGGACGTCGTGGTGGGCATGGCGCTCGCGTCGACGGGTGACGAGGCGCCCTGGGGCACCTCGACGAAGGTGCTGGGGCAGAATCCCTTCGCGCAGAACGGCACCCTGGTCAACGTGCGGATGGTCGACGAGCAGCAACGGACCCTCGCGCTGCCGCTGTCGTACGCGAAGGGCGCCTGCGTCTGCACCGAGGACCTCGGGTCGGGCACGATCTACCGCAACCCCCTGGTGATGTGGGCGGTCTTCCCCGCGCCGCCGCAGTCGACCTCGGAGGTCACGCTGCGGGTGCCGGGCGTCGGGCAGGTGCGCGACCTGCCGGTGAGCTGACGTGGCCCGCCTCGCACCGGCCGAGCGCGAGCGGCTGCGCGCCTGCGGCGACCGCGGCCGGCTGCACGTCGACGGCGCGCCGGTCGACCTCGTCGTCGACGTCGCGCGCTCGCTCGGCCGCCGCACCGTCGGGCTGCTCGGCCGCCGCGAGGTACCCGGCGGGCTGCTGCTGCACCCGTGCTCGTCCGTGCACTCGCTCGGCATGCTCACCGACCTTGAGGTCGCCTACCTCGACCGCGAGCTGCAGGTGCTCGAGGTGACGCGGCTGCCGCGCTGGCGGATGCACCTGCCGCGACGTCGGGCGGTCGCCGTGCTCGAGACCGCGGTGCTCGGCCTCACCGCTCGCGGGGTGCGACCCGGCAGCGTGCTGCACCTCGAACCCGTCGCGGCACAGGCGTCTGCGTGAACCGACGGGTCGAGCCGGCCGACGCCGGGTGGGTGCAGCACGTGGGCGTGCTCGTGCTGGTCGTGGTCGTGGTGGGCGCCGCACTCACCCTGCCGCTCGCCCCGCAGCTGGCCGAGTCGCTGCGGGTGTCGGTGTGCCGCAGCACCGGCGGCGCCTGCGGCTACGTGCAGTCGGCCACCAGCTGCCGGGTGCTGGCGCGCGACCGCTCGATCGGGGCGGCGCTCGCCCCGCGCTCCGTCGTCCGCGACCCGGCCGAGGGCAGCACGGTGGCCAAGCAGACCGACGGCACCGCCGTGGTCGACCTCGACCGCCCGCGCGACGACCGCATCGGCGACCTCGGAGCCGTTGCGCGGGAACGGCTCCGGCTCGGTGACGGGCCGTCGACGGCGTCGGGTGCCTCGCTCGGGGCCGAGTACCGCTTCGGCAGCCACGACGCCGCCGACGCGTGGCTCGACCGCCTGCGCGGCGAGGTGACCCCCGTGACGCTGGCCGCGCAGGGGCCCGTGGGCATCGGGCTGCCGGACGGCGTGCGCGAGGTCTCGAAGCTGCTCGGCTTCGGCGACCCCGACGACCTCGGTCGCCCCGACGGCGTGCTGGTCGACCTCGGCGGGCAGACCGCCCTCGGCGGCGGGTACGCCCGGGCCGCGCTGCCCGCCAGCGGCCGGGTCGACGCACCCCCGGGCGGCACCACCCTCCGGCTCGACGCGGACGGCCGCTCGACCACCACCGGCACCCTGGCGCCGCCGCGCAGCACCGGCGAGCAGCCCGCGGCCTACGGGTGGCAGCTCGGCGTGGACGGCCCGGTGACCTGGTCGGTGCAGCTGGACGCCGGTCGCCGGCCGGTCACCCTGCAGCTGCAGGGGATCGCGGGCGTGCAGCCGGACGGCAGGTACCGCGCGGCCACCAGCCTGCCGGGCACCGCCCGCGCCGCCGGTGGCATCGCGCCCGAGCCCGAGGTGGCCGCCACCGAGGCCGCCGCCGGCGTGCAGCGCACCGAGACCGTCGTGCTCGACCTGCGCACGCCCACCAACCGAGCGGCCTTCGACCGCGCGTTCGTGCTCGCCGGAGCCGTCGCCGTCCCGCGCCCGGTCGCTCTCGCACAGGTGCCGGCGAAGCCCACGAAGCAGCAGACCACGAGGCAGAAGGCGTCGAAGCAGAAGGCGTCGAAGCAGAAGGCGTCGAAGCAGCAGGCCGCGCGTCCGCTCACGCCGGTGCGGGTCGACGCCGGTGCCGCGAGCGGGGCAGCGCGGGCGCTCGTCGCCCGGTTCGCGGCCGACGCCGTGGTCGCCCGGGTCACCACCCGCACGCCCGGAGCAGCCAGCACCACCACCACGACCACCGCGACCACCGCCGGCGCGACGACGGGCAGCGTCCCGGCGTCCGGACGACAGGAGACCACGTTGACGCAGGCACGCAGTCAGGACCTCGCCGTCCCGGGCAGCAGGCTCGCCGACCTGTCCGGGTGCACGGCGTGACCGGGCGACGGCTGGTGCTGGGGGCCGCCCTGCTCGGGCTGCTGCCGCTCGCCGCCTGCGGCACCGGCGACCAGCCGGCCAGCGCCTCGGCCACCCCCTCGGCCACCCCCTCCGCCACGGCCACGCCCTCGTCGTCCGTCTCGACACCGCCGGTGCCGGCCGGGTGGACGCCGGTGCGGCAGGACGACCTGGTGCTCGCGCTGCCCCCGGGCTTCGCGCCGGTCGCGGCGGGGGGCGGCATGCCCGGTGCGGCCGCCCAGTGGACCCGTCCCGACGCGAAGCTCCCGGTGCCGCCGGCGATCGCGGTGTTCAGCGAGACCGGCCGGGTCGGGCCGCTCGACGTCCGCGCCGACCTGCTGAGGACCACGCGCAGCGCCCAGCTCGGCGCGCAGCCGGTCGGCGCCCCGACGTCGGTGACCGTGCCCGGGGCGGCCGGGGCGCTGCGGCTCGAGTGGGTGTGGGACTACGCCGTCGTCGCCGGGAAGCCGGCCGTGCCGAGCCGTCAGGTCGAGCTCGTGGTGCAGACCGCGGGGGAGCGGCAGTACGGGCTGCTCGTCGGCGCCCCGGAGACGTACCTGACCGACGAGGTGCTGCAGCAGGTGCTGGCCACCGTGGCCGTCGTGCCGTCGGGGAGCGCGGCGTGAGCGTCGTGCACCGGCCGACGCTGGTGCGGGCCGCCGTCTTCACCGCGGGCGCGACGTTCGTGCTGTCGGTGCTCAGCCGGCTGGCGGCGCCGTCCCTCATCGACCTCACCGGCTCCTCCAGCGCGCACACCCTGCTGCTGGTGGTCGGGTGCCTGGTGCGCGTGCTGGCCGGACGGGCGGCGGCGCGCCCGGCGTGGCAGGCCGGTGCCGACCTGGCGATGGTGCTGGTGAGCGTCAGCCTGGGCGCGCTGCTCGGGTGGGTGGTGTTCCCGGGCGTGCTGTCGGTGATCGGGCTGCTCGCGGTCGGCGCCACGCTGCAGGAGTCGGTGCGGCTCGGCGTCGACGTCGTGCTCTGGGTGGCCTGCGCCGGGCTGGGTGGGGCGCTGGCCAGGCTGGCGCTGCCGCGGGTCGGGCGCCGGGCCTGGTCGGAGCGGTGACCGGGCTGGGTCCACGGGCCCATGACGCCCGTGCCCGTCGTGCGTAGGTTCGTCCCGTGAGCGGATCGGGGGCGCGCAGGCGCGACGAGGGGGCGGGAACGCTCGAGTACGTCGGCATCGCCGTGCTCGTCGCCGCGATCTTCGGCTCGATCGCGCTGCTGCCGCTGGCGTCCGACGTCTCGGGCTCGATCCAGTCGGCGCTGTGCCGCATCACGGGCGGCGAGTGCGGCTACGACCGTCCGACGCCGCGCTGCACGACGTCGACCCGCGACCGCACCGTGGGCGCCGCCGTCACGGCGTTCTTCGTGAAGGGCGGGCACGACGACAAGTACTCCGTGGTCACCTACGGCGACGGCTCGGCCGACGTCCTGCTCGCCGACTCCTACGAGCTGGGCGTCAAGGGCACCGCGGGCGAGAAGCTCGACCTGTCCGCCATCTCGAAGAAGCTGCAGGCCAAGGGGTACGTCGAGGGGTCGGTGTCGGCGACCGGCGGGTACCAGACCGTGTACCACTTCGACTCCGCCGAGGCCGCGAACCGCTACGTCGAGCGCAACCGGGGCGTCGCGCAGCACGTCGGCAACGCCATCCTCGGGTCGGCCGGCGACGCGCTCGAGCAGGGCGTGCACTGGCTGCAGCGGCAGACCGGCATCGGCGACCAGGACGACGCGCGCAGCCCCGACGCCGTGGTGCTCGACGTCGGCACGCAGGTCACCGGTGGCGCGGGCTACGGCGCCTCGACCCTCGCCGGCGTCACGGCCGACGCGAAGGCCGCGGTGAAGGGGTCGGTGCGGCTGAACGCCGACGGCACGCAGCAGTTCACCGGCGTCTTCGACAGCAGCGGCAACGCCAACGGCAGCCTGTCGTTCGTCAGCGGCAAGCTCGGCTTCACCGGCAAGGGCCAGTACACGGTGAAGATGGACGCCGACGGCAACCCGGTCGAGCTCACCGTGCAGGGCGAGTACGGCGGCACCGGCGGCATCGGCTCGACCAAGGCCGGCCTGCCGGTGAACAGCAGCGGCGGCAAGGCGACCTACGGCGGCAACGGCGACACCGGGCACTCGGTGCAGCACTCGTACACGCTGAACCTGCGCAACCCGGCCAACCGCGCGGCCTTCGACCAGGCGTTTGTCACCGCCGGTCCGGTCGTGCTGCCGCGCCCGACGCCGACCACCCTGCCGGCCGGTGGCCTGCCGCTGCCGAACCCCGTCGAGCTGGCCGAGCAGATCTCGCCGCTCGTCGACCGCATCGCGCAGGACGCCGTCTACGTGCGCTCCGAGTACGACACCGGCTCGATGGGCGGCACGATCGGCGGCTCGGTGCCCGGCTTCGGGCTCGACGGCACCTACAAGGGCAGCAGCGCGACGCTCACGAAGGCCGAGAGCCAGGACTTCGCGGTGCCGTCGAGCACCCTGGGCGCGATGACCAGCTGCCCGCAGTGAGGCAGCTGCTGCCCGGGCCGGCGGTGTGGCTGCTGCCGCCGCTCGCCCTCGGGGCGCTCGTCGCCTGCGTGCTGGCGGCGCGACAGGCCCGCGGCGACGCGGCCCGGCTGCGTCGCGCGCTCCCGGCGCAGGGGACCGTCGTCGGCGTCGAGGTCAACAGCTCGCAGCAGTCGTTCCCGCAGGTGCGCTACCGCACGCCGGACGGCGCCGACGTCGTCGCCCGCGCGCACTCGTCGTCCGACCACGCGCGGTTCGCCGTCGGCCAGCCGGTCGGCCTGCGCTACGACCCGTACGACCCGACCTGGATCGCCGTCGACGGCCTCCCGACCGGTTCTGCCGCAACGGGTGTCGCAGCCGTGGTGCTCGGCGTCGTCGCCGTGCTGCTGCTCGTGGCCTGGGTGGTCTGACGCCGCGACGCGAGCCACGTGAAGTCGGCTCGCGCACCGTTCCAGGGGCGCGCACACCCCTCGAACGGTGCGCGAGCCGCCCGAGGGGTCAGGGGACGGTGACGGGGTGCTCGGCGTCACCGGCGCGGACGACGTCGTGCAGCACCTCGTCCGCCCGCACCACCGCGCCGGGCCAGACGACGCAGCGCTCGATCCGCCCGTGCACCTCGGCACCCGGCGCCACGACGCTCGCGCCGCCGGAGGCGAGCAGGTTGGCGTGCAGGTAGTCGGCGGGCGTGCCGCAGTCGACGACGTCGGCGGCGGTCTCGACCAGGTCGAGGGCGTCGAGGCGGTCGCGCCACAGCACCTCGTACAGCCCGGACGGCGTGGCGGCGAGGTCGCGCACGAGGCGCCAGGGCAGCAGGCACGACCCGACGTAGCGCACCGAACGGCCCTCGAGGGTGAAGTCACCGCGACCGGTGACCTCGCGCACCAGCAGCCGGCAGCGCTCGCCGTCCCACCCGTCGGCGAAGCCGTGGAGCACCGAGCGGTCGGACCACGCGTCGGCGTTCGTCACCAGCACGTCGCGGCCGTCGAGCCAGTCGCGCAGCCCGCCCAGCGCCCCGGCGGTGCCGAGGGCCTCCGGCTGCTCCACCGCGAGGTGCGCGCGCTCGCCGACGTGCGCCACCACCTGGTCGGCGTGGTGGTGGGCGTTCACCGCGACGGACGCCGGTCCAGCCCCGGTCAGCGGCTCGACCCGGGCGAGCGCGTGGTCGAGCAGCGGCGCGTTCGCCACCGGGCAGAGCGCCTTGGGGCGCAGCGTGGTCAGCGGCCGCAGCCGACGTCCCTCGCCCGCGGCCAGCACGACGCCGGCGAGGCTCACAGCACGTGGCCGTCGTAGCCCGCGGGGTCGCGCACCGCCTCGGCCGCCGCCAGGATCTGCTGCGTCGGGCCGTCCATCTCGTCGATCTCGGACGGCAGCAGCCAGCGCGCCTGCACCGCCTCGCCGCCCGGCTGCTCGCCGACGTCGCCCTGCACCCGCACCCGGTAGACCACGTCGACCCGGCGCAGCGGCGCGTCCACCACCACCGTGATCGGGCGCCCGACCACGATCTGCATCCCGAGCTCCTCGCGCACCTCGCGGGCCACCGCGACGGCGGCCGGCTCGCCGCGGTCGAGCAGCCCGCCGGGCAGGCTCCACCCGACGCGGTGCGGCTGGCGCAGCACGAGCAGCCGCTCGTCGCGCTCGATTAGGCACACCGCCCCGACGGTGTACCCCGGCGTGCCGAGCCGCACGAGCCCGCGCCGCACCGGAGCCGGCAGCCGGCGGAACGTGCGCAGCGCCAGCAGGTACACCGCGCGGCGGGCCGAGGCAGGGTCCGTCATGCGCACCACCCTACGGACCGGCGTACCGTCGTCCCGTGACGACGACGGGGCAGTTCGCCGGCGAGACCGGCACGGGCGGGGAGTGGAAGCGGCAGCGCAACCGCTTCGCCGGGCGCATCACCACCGACAGCGACAGCGCGCCGGGGGAGGGACCCGACGCCGAGGGCCGCTGGCCGGTCGAGCCGGGCCGCTACCGGCTCGTGGTGTCGCTGGCCTGCCCGTGGGCGCACCGCTCGGTGATCGTGCGCGAGCTGCTGGGCCTGCAGGACGCCATCTCGCTCGCCGTCGTCGACCCGGTGCGCGACGAGCGCGGCTGGCGGTTCTGGCTCGACGAGGGCCACCGCGACCCGGTGCTGGGCATCGAGTACCTGTCGGAGGCGTACCTGCGCACCGACCCCGAGTACGACCAGCGGGTCACCGTGCCGTGCGTCGTCGACACCGTGACCGGGCTCGTCGTCACCAACGACTACCCGCAGATCACCCTCGACCTGTCGACGCAGTGGCGCGCGTACCACGTGCCCGGCGCCCCCGACCTGTACCCCGTCGACGAGCGCGCCGAGATGGACCTGCTCATCGAGGACGTCTACCGCGACGTGAACAACGGCGTGTACCGCTGCGGGTTCGCCACCACCCAGGAGGCGTACGAGGCGGCGTACGACACGCTCTTCGCCCGGCTCGACGTGCTCGAGGGCCGGCTGGCCGACCGCCGGTTCCTCATGGGCGACCACGTGCGCGAGGTCGACGTGCGGCTGTTCACCACGCTGGTGCGGTTCGACGCGGTCTACCACGGCCACTTCAAGACCAACCGGCAGAAGCTCACCGAGTTCCCGAACCTGTGGCGCTACGCGCGAGAGCTGTTCCAGGACAGGGGTTTCGGCGACACCGTCGACTTCGACCACATCAAGCGGCACTACTACGTCACGCACGACACGATCAACCCGACCGGCATCGTGCCGAAGGGCCCGGACCCGGCGGTGTGGCACACCGCCTGAGTCGTCACGAACGGTACGCGTCCCCTCGGTGCTGGATCTTGACGACTCGCACGATCACCGACGCGTCCTGGATCTCGTAGACGATTCGGTACGTCCCGCGCCGTGCCGAGAAGAGACCCTCGAAGGGAGCCAACAGCGGCTTGCCGACGCGGTACGGGTTCTCGGCCAGCGGTCCGTTGACGAACTCCCAGACGGCGATCGCGACCGACTCCGGCAGCGTGTGGCTCAGGGCTCGCTGTGCGGCCGGCGCCAGGACGATCCGATGGGTCACGCCGGCTGCGCGCGACGACGGATGGCCGCCAGACCCTCTTCGTAGGTCATCTCCACGCCCTCGCCGCGGTCCAGGCTGGCGCGGGCCGTCACGATGTCTGCCACCAGCTGCGGGTCGGACAGGATGTCGAGCGTCTCCTCGAGGCTCTCGAGGTCCTCGATCGACAGGAGCGCCGCGACCGGCCGTCCCTGCTTCGTGATGATGGTGCGTTCGTGGGTAGCGGCGGCGGACGCGACGATCTCGCTGAGGCGAGCCTTGGCGTCAGCGAGCGAGGTCGTCGTCATGACCAAGATCGTAGTCTGATCTCGTCGTGGTGTCGAGTGCCGAAGGGCCCGGACCCGGCGGTGTGGCACACCGCCTGAGCCCGGGCCCGTCCCTCCCTGCCGCCGTCGAGGGCTACTCGCCAGCGGTGTCCTGTCGGCCGAGCGGCCGGGTGTCCGGCCCCTTGGTGAGCCGCACCGTGTCGTCCGACGACTCGGACGACGCGAGCCGGGTCGCGCCCGTCGAGGGCGCGGACGACGGGCTCTGGGCGGGCTGGGCGGGCTGCGCCCGGTCCGGGGTGACCGTCGTGGTGGTCGCCGCCGCGGACGAGCCGGGCGCCGAGTCGAGCGCCGGTGCCTGACGGCGACGGTTGCCGCCGAGCGTGGCGACCAGGCCGACCAGCCCGGCGGCGACGAGCACCGCGGGTGCGGCGACGGACGCCGCGGGGAAGCTGAGCACGTCCTGCTGCTGCAGGATCACCAGCACGCCCACACCCAGGAACACCAGGCCGAAGACGAGCGAGGTCACGTCCGCGTCATGCCTGCGCACGGTGCACCTCCAGCTGGCCGACGCCCGCACCGAGGTGCAGGTGCAGGGTGCCGCCGCCGGTCACGTCGTCCGTGCCGTCGTCGCTCACGTTCAGCTCCACGCCAGGTCCTCCCACGTCCTGCCCGAAGGCGTTGATCCCGCCGAGCCCGACGCTCGAGTCGAGCTGCACGTCCAGGTCCGCCGGCACGGTGACCTCGACGCGGCCGGCGCTGATCTCGACCGACATGTTCGCGTCGGTGCCGGCCAGGTCGATGCCGCGCAGGTCGTAGAACACCTCGCCCGGGCCGAAGTCGGCGTCGAGCGGCAGCTCGGCCACGGTCGTCGGCGTGCGCCGCACGGTGTTCGGGTCGCCCACGCCGTCGCCGATGCGCTGCCCGGCCACGACGGCGCCGCACGCGATGCTCAGCAGGATGCCGAGGGCGATGAGGCCGCGGGCCCGGCCGACGAAGGTGCCGACGATCAGCGCCACGCCGACCAGCGCGAGCGGCGCGGCCACGTAGACGACGCCGGGCAGGTCGCCGCCGGCCAGGTCGATGCTGATGAGCACGCCGAGCAGGATCAGGACCAGGCTGACGGTGAGCCGCCCGAGCAGCGACCGCTCACGACGCGGCGTCGGCGGCGGGGGCTGGAAGGCGACCGGTGGCTGGTACGGCGGCTGGTACGGCGGCTGCGGGGTGCTGCCGCGCGGGGCGAGCAGCGGCCCGGCGGGCGCGGGGGCCGAGGCCGCGAACGCGGTGCCGGGCGCCGGCTGCGGGCCGTACGGTGCGGACGCCGTCGCCGCGGGCGGGACCGGCGAGCCGGACGCGGCGGCCGCCGGGCGGGAGGGGTTCCAGCCGACCTGCACGCCCTCGCGGCGCACGAGCAGCAGCACCAGACCGGCGACCGCGAGCACGAAGAGCAGCCCGCCGTCCCAGTGGTCGAAGGCCGCGAGCAGCGACCCGAACGCCACCAGCGCCAGCGCCACCGCCAGCAGCACCGTCTGGGTCGACGGACGCCGCGGGCCCGGCTGCACGACCTGCTGGCCGATCGAGGGCTCGCCGTCGTCGACCGGCAGCAGCAGCCACCCGGCGGCGTAGAGCACCAGGCCGGCGCCGCCGAAGAAGACCAGCACGACGAGCACGATGCGCAGCAGCAGCGGGTCGAGGCCGAGGCTGCGGGCGACGCCGCCGGCGACGCCGGCCGCCATCCGCTCGGACCGGCTGCGACGCAGGCCGCGCAGGACGCCGGCCACCCGCTCACCGGCGTCCGGGCCGCCGGCGGGCCCGGCGGGCCCGGTGGGTCCGGCGGACGGCGGTGGGGGAGGGGGCTGGGTCTGCTGCGTCTGGTCCATGGCACCGATCGTGGCCCCGCGGCGCGCCCCGGCGCATCGGGGTCGACCCTGAGGGACCCCTGGTGCCGCACCCCGGACCGGGGCCGGCGCTCAGGGGTGTCCCCCGTGGTGGGAGGCCCCTCGCACGCGGCAGGATCAGGGGGTGACGACACCACCTCCGGCGACCGGCCCCGCCGCCGACGCCGGCCCGGCTGCGGCTGCCGCCCCCGCGCGGCTGGAGCGGGCCGACGACGGCCGGCTCGTCGCAGGCGTGGCCGCCGGCCTGGCCCGGCACCTGGGCGTCTCGGTGGTGCCCGTGCGGGTGGCGTTCGCGCTGCTCGCGGCGGTGAACGGGTTCGGCGTCGCGGTGTACGCGGCGCTGTGGGTGTTCGCGCCCCGCACCAGCCCGGACGCCGGCGACCCGGCGGCGCTCGCGGCGGCGAGCCGGGGCGGACGCCGGCCGCGGTTCACGGTCGGCCGCGGCGACCTCGGTCAGCTCGCGGCGTTCGGGGCGCTCGGCGTCGGCCTGGTGCTGCTGCTCAGCTCGGTGAGCGCCGGGCTGCCGCTCCGGGTCGTCGTGCCGGTGCTCATCGCCGCCGCCGGCCTGACGCTGCTGTGGGTGCAGGCCGACGTCGCCGAGCGCGCCGGCTGGCTGCAGGCCGCTCCCGGCGGTCAGCGGCTGGCGGCGCTGTCGTCGGCCCCGCTGTCGACGAAGGCGCTCGTGGTGGCGCGCGTCGTCGGCGGTGTCGCCCTCGTGGTGCTGGCGCTGGTCACCTTCCTCGTCGGCAGCGGGCGCCTCGACGCGCTGCGCGAGTCGTTCCTGCTGCTGCTCGTCGTCTTCATCGGGCTCGGCCTGGTGGTCGGCCCGTTCCTGTGGCGGCTGGTGCGCCAGCTCGACGACGAGCGCCGCGAGCGGTTGCTCAGCCAGCAGCGGGCCGACGTCGCCGCGCACCTGCACGACTCGGTGCTGCAGACGCTCGCCCTCATCCAGCGCCGCGCCGACGACCCGCGGGCGGTGCGCGCGCTGGCCCGCGGGCAGGAGCGCGACCTGCGCGGCTGGCTGTTCGAGCCCGAGACCCAGGAGCGCACCACCCTGCGCCCGGCGCTCGAGGCCGTCGCCACCGAGGCCGAGCAGGCGCACGGCGTGCCCGTCGAGCTGGTCGTGGTGGGCGACGCCGACCTCGACGCGAACCTGCAGGCGCTGGTGCGGGCGACGCGCGAGGCAGTGGCCAACGCGGCCCGGCACTCCGAGGCGCCGTCGGTCGACGTGTACGCCGAGGTCGTCGACGGTCAGGTCGAGGTGTTCGTGCGCGACCGCGGCGTGGGCTTCGACCCGGCGGCGGTGCCCGACGACCGGATGGGGCTCAAGGGCTCGGTGATCGGCCGCGTCGAGCGGCACGGTGGCACGGCCCGGGTGCGGTCGACCCCGGGCGAGGGCGCGGAGGTCGCGCTGACCATGAAGGTGGGCCACGGCGCCCCCCAACGCGAGGAGACGTCATGAGCGACACCGGGTCCGAGCTGGTGCGGGTCGTGATCGTCGACGACCACGCCATGTTCCGCAGCGGCGTGCGCGCCGAGCTCGGCGACAGCGTGCAGGTCGTCGGCGAGGCCGAGGACGTGCCGACGGCGCTCGCGGTGATCGCCGCGCAGGTGCCCGACGTCGTGCTGCTCGACGTGCACCTGCCCGGCGGCGGCGGCCTGCAGGTGATCGCCGGCTCGGTGGGCACCCCGGCCCGCTTCCTCGCGCTGTCGGTCAGCGACGCCGCGCAGGACGTCATCGGCCTGATCCGCGCGGGCGCCCGCGGGTACGTCACGAAGACCATCACCGGTCCCGAGCTCGTGGCGGCGATCCGGCGGGTGGCGGACGGCGACGCGGTGTTCAGCCCGCGGCTGGCCGGGTTCGTGCTCGACGCGTTCGCCGGCGGCCCGGTGCCCACGATGGACGACGACCTCGACCGGCTGAGCGCCCGCGAGCGCGAGGTGATGCGGCTCATCGCGCGCGGCTACGCCTACAAGGAGGTCGGCAAGGAGCTGTTCATCTCGGTGAAGACCGTCGAGACCCACGTGTCGTCGGTGCTGCGCAAGCTGCAGCTGTCGAGCCGGCACGAGCTGACCCGCTGGGCTGCCGACCGACGTCTCCTCTGACGGCTGACCGGTGTTCACGATCCGTTCCAGCCGTTGTGGCGCAGCGGTTTCAGCCGAGCGGCTAGGGGGACGAACCGGACACCGAACGGCCGCTCGCCTGCCACGGCGGCGCCGCCCGGTGTTGGCCGCTCGGCCCGCTGCGGCTGGGTGACTGGCCGCGGCGCACCGGCGACCGCCGCCGCGGCGCCGGTGGAGGAACCGTGCACACAGTCGTCCCCGGACGTCGGGCGCTCACCAGCCGCTCGTCCGTCCGCGCCCTCTCGGCCGCCGCGCTCGCCACCGCGGCCGTCCTGACCCTCGACGTCGCCACCCCGGCCGGCGCCAGCGCCCCTGCGGTGCAACGGGTCTCGGCGTCGTCCGGCGTGGCGCAGGCCAGCGGGCTCCCCGCGGCCGAGCGCCGCCACGAGCCGCTCGTCATCGCGCACCGTGGCGCGTCGGGCTACCGGCCCGAGCACACGCTCGCGGCGTACGAGCTGGCCGCCCGGATGGGCGCCGACTACCTCGAGCCCGACCTCGTGTCGACGAAGGACCACGTGCTGGTCGACCGGCACGAGCCGGAGATCAGCGGCACCACCGACGTCGCCGACCACCCGGAGTTCGCCGGCCGGAAGACGACCAAGGTGATCGACGGCGTCCGCACCACCGGGTGGTTCACCACCGACTTCACCCTCAGGGAGCTGAAGACGCTGCGCGCCAAGGAGCGCCTGCCGCAGATCCGCCAGGAGAGCACGCTGTACGACGGGCGCTACCAGGTGCCCACGCTGGCCGAGGTGCTCGCGCTGCGGGTGCGGCTCAGCAAGCAGCTGCACCGCCAGATCGGCGTCATCCCCGAGACGAAGCACTCGACGTTCTTCCGCTCGCAGGGGCTGCCGCTCGAGCCGGTGCTGGTGCCGCAGCTGCAGCGGGCCGGCCTCAACAGCCCGAAGGCGCCGGTCGTCGTCCAGTCGTTCGAGCTGACCAACATCGCGACGGCGCCGAAGCGCTACGGGCTGCGCGCCCGCACGGTGTTCCTCACCTCCGCCAGCGGCGCGCCGTACGACCTGGTGGCTGCCGGCGACCCGCGCACCTACGCCGACCTCACCAGCGCCAGGGGTCTGCGCACCGTCGCCTCGCTCGGCATCGACTCGATCGGCCCCGACAAGCTGCAGGTCATCCCGTGGAAGGCCGACGGCACGCTGGGCACGCCCACCTCGCTGGTGCGCGACGCCCACCGCGCCGGGCTCACCGTCACGCCGTACACGTTCCGCGCCGAGAACCAGTTCCTGCCGGCCGACTACCGACGCGGCACGAGCCCGGCCGACTTCGGGCGGGCGATCGACGAGCAGGTGACGTACCTGCGCACCGGCATCGACGGCCTGTTCACCGACCAGACGGACGTCGGCGTCGTGGCCCGCGACGAGTACCTGCGCACCCGCTCCTGACCCACCCTCGCCGAGATGCGTCCAGCGGTTCACCGAGCGACCTCCAGGTGAACCGCTGGGCGCATCTCGGCAGCCGGTGGGGGAGCGCACCGGATCGTCGGGAGCACTTCACCCGGCGTCCATCCAGGGATCGCCCCCGCAGCGCCGAGGAGGAGGTCACTGGGAGTCGGCGCACCGCCGACGGACGGCGTGGCGAGCGGGAGGCACGATGTTCGCGGGTCTCGGTCCGTGGGGCAGTGAGGGACCGGTCGTGATCGGGCACCGCGGTGCCAGCGGCGAGCGACCGGAGCACACGGCGGCCGCCTACCGGCTCGCCGTGCTGTCGGGCGCCGACGCCGTCGAGCCCGACCTGGTGCCGACGAAGGACGGCGTGCTCGTCGCCCGGCACGACGCCGAGCTGAGCGAGACCACCGACGTCGCCGACCGTCCCCGCTTCGCCGCACGACGCACCACCCGCGTCGTCGACGGCGTGCCGGTGACCGGGTGGTTCACCATCGACTTCACCCTCGCCGAGCTGCTGACGCTGCGGGCCCGCGAGCGGATGCCGCTGCTGCGGCCGGGCAGCGCGCGGCACGACGGGCGGCACCGGGTGCTGACGTTCGCCCAGGTGCTGGCTCTGCGCGGGCAGCTCGCCGCCGTCGTCGGGCGCCCGGTCGGCGTGCTGGCCGAGGTGAAGCACCCCACGTGGTTCCGCGAGCTCGGCCGGCCGGTCGAGGAGCTCGTGGCACGCGACCTGCGGGCCGCCGGCGTCGACCGCCCCGACGGGCCGGTCGTCGTCCAGTGCTTCGAGCCGACGCACCTGCGCCTGCTGCGCGAGCGGTACGGCGTGCGGGCGCAGACGGCGCTGCTGACCGCCGCCGAGGGCGCGCCGCCCGACCTGGCCCGCGCCGGCGACGAGCGCACGTACGCCGAGCTCGTGACGCCGGAGGGGCTGCGCTGGGTGCGCGGCCTCGGCGTCACCGGCCTCGGCCCGAACCGGCAGCAGGTGCTGCCCACCCGCGTGGACGGCGGCCTCGGCGAGGTCACGTCGCTGGTGTCGGACGCGCACGAGGCCGGGCTCGCGGTGCGGCCGTGGACCTACCGCGCCGAGAACGCCTTCCTGCCGCCGGCCCTGCGCGACGGCGACGACCCCGCCGCGTTCGGCCAGGCGGTGCGCGAGCAGCTGGCGCACCTGCGGGCCGGCGTCGACGGTCTCATCACCGACCACCCCGCCGTCGCCGTCGCCGCCCGGCACGCGTTCCGCACCGGCAGCACCCGGCGTCCGGCCGCCTGACCCCGCTCGCACCCCTCCTTGCCGACGTGCCGCTTCCGGGGCACCGGGAGTCCTGCCGGTGCCCGAGAGGTGGCAGCTCGGCGGGAGGGGGTCAGCCGGTGGGGACGACCTTGAACGCCTCGGCGAGCCGGCCGTCGCCGAAGCCGGCCGCGGTGGCGAGCGAGCCGCCCCAGTGCCGCAGCATCGTGTCGAGCTCGTCGCCGAGGTGCGACACCTGGCTGACGTGCGAGCGCAGCGCCTCGAGCTTGCGGTCGAACGCGTCGGTGACGTCGACGAAGTGCGGGCTGTCGTGGTGGGCCATCAGCCACACCTCGCGCACCGTCCACGGCTCGAGGCCCTCGTCCGACACCAGCTCGGGCCAGGCGAACGGGTTGCGCGCGGCCGGGTAGACGGCGCGGATCGCGGCCTCGCCGGCCGCCAGGTGGTCGGGGTGGCTGGCCTGGATGCGGTTCCAGTCGCGCTCGGGGCTGGGCAGCAGCACCCGCTGCGGCCGCACCTGCCGGATCACCCGCACGATGTCGCGCTGCAGCTCCCAGCTCGGCTCGAGCCAGCCGTCGCGGTACCCCTCGAGGAACCGGACGTCGGTGACGCCGACCGCCTTCGCCGCGGCCCGCTGCTCGGCCTGGCGCAGCGCCGGCATCTCCTCGCGCGGGGTGTCGTCGAAGCCGCCCTGGTCGCCCGAGGTGCACAGCAGGTACGTGACCTCGACCCCGGCGTCCACCCAGGTGGCGACGGTGCCCGAGGCCCCGAAGTCGATGTCGTCGGGGTGGGCGGCGACGACGAGCACGCGCTCGACCTCGGAGTCGGGGATGGGCATGCGGCCGAACCTATCCCGGCGTCAGTCGTGCCGCGCGTGCTCGTGCGCGGCGTGCCCCGCCGCCTCGAACTGGATGGTCGAGTGCTCGACGTCGAAGTGCCCGGCCAGGCAGGCCTGCACCTCGTCGAGCATCGCCGGCTGGTCGCCCTCGACGAAGCACGCGTCGTCGACCACGACGTGCGCGGTGAGCACCGGCAGACCGGTCGCCACCTGCCACGCGTGCAGGTCGTGCACGTCGCGCACGTGGGCCACCTCGAGCAGGTGCTGCCGGACGTCGTCGAGGTCGAGGCCGCGCGGGGTCGACTCGAGCAGCACCTCGACGCTCTCGCGCAGCAGCACCAGCGTGCGCGGCACGATCAGCGCGCCGATGACCAGCGAGGCGACGGGGTCGGCGCGGGTCCAGCCGGTGAGCGCGACCACGGCGGCGGCGACCAGCACGGCCACCGAGCCGAGCGCGTCGTTCACCACCTCGAGGAACGCCGCGCGGTGGTTCAGGTCGTGGGTGCGCGCCCCGGCCAGCACGGCGACGGCGGCCAGGTTGCCGACGAGCCCGACCGCGCCGAAGAGCGCCATCGCGCTGCCGGCGACCTCCGGCGGGTGCACCAGCCGGCGCACCGCCTCGACCAGCACGAACGCCCCGACCGCCAGCAGCACCAGCGCCTGCAGCGCCGCCGACACGACCTCCGCGCGGTGCCAGCCCCACGTGCGGCGCGGGCTCGGCCGGCGTCCCATCAGCACGGCGGCGCCCAGCGCCAGCAGCAGCCCGGCGACGTCGGTGAGCACGTGCGCGGCGTCCGCCAGCAGCGCGAGGCTGCCGGACAGCACCGCGCCGACCACCTCGACGACCAGCACGGTGACGGTGATCGCGAGCACGACCGACAGCCGCCGCCGGCCGCCCGAGCCGGACGCCGCGGCGGTCGCGTGCCCGTGCCCGTGACCGCTCATCGCCGTCCAGCCTAGGCCGCGCCCGCCGCGCCGCCCGCGCTGCTCAGCCGACCGAGCCGCCGTACCCCGCGCCCCGCACGATCTGGGCCGGGTACAGCGTCTGGTAGCGCAGGCGCTCCAGGTGCTGGATGCGGTGCAGGGCGTCGCCCGCGACCGGCTCGACGTCGTCCGCGCGCTGCACGAGACCGGCGTCGGCGGCACCGGCGACGTCCTGCCCCGGCACGCCCGCCCAGACCGAGACGGTGCGGTCCTCCTGCGCGCGCACGTCGCCGGGGAGTGCCGCGAGCGAGGCGCCGAACCGGTTGCCCCGGCCGGGTGAGCCCGGCACGCTCGCCGAGCCGCCGGACGGGCTGCGGGCGCCCTGGCTCGTCCCGGAGCCGTCCACCAGCTCCGAGCGCCGGGCCGAGGCCCCGCGGGACCCGGAGTCGGCGAAGGGCAGGTCGAGCACGGTGCCTGCGTCGGCGGTCGCACCGAGGTCCTCGTCCGGCACCCCGACGAGCAGGTGCACCGTCGCGTAGGACCGCACGCTGTCGACCACGGTGTCGGTGCCGTCGACCAGCACCGCACCGAAGTGGTCACCCGACTCGTTCCCCCCTGGCACGTGCGCGCTGCCCTGGTGGAACGCGTAGCCGTCGGGGTGCAGCCGGGCGGTGCCGGCGGCCCGGGTCAGCAGGTTCACCGACCCGGTGCGCGTCGCCGACCCGATGCTCTCGCCCGGCACCCCGACGGCGACGCGGGTGCCGTCGGCGTAGCGCAGGACGGCGAACGCGGCGCCGAACCGGTCGCCGGCCTCCGCGACGCCCGGCATCCCCCTGGTGTCCTGGGTCAGCTCGTAGGCACCGCCGCCGGCCGGGACGACGGTGACCGACCCGGCGTCCGCCGCCGACCCGAGGTCGTCGAGCGGCACGCCGACGAGCAGGTTGGTGCCGTCGAAGGCCACGGCCGAGCCGTAGGCGTCGCCGGTGCGCGGGGTGCCGGGCGCGGACCCGGACTGCGACAGCAGCCGACCGGACGCGCTCCCCGCCGTCAGCACGACGACCGCGCCGGCGCGGGCGGTGCTGCCCAGCGACTCGCCCGGCACGCCGATCGCCAGCCGCCCGCGCGGGGCGCCGGAGACCGACACCGCCGCGCCGAACCGGTCACCGACCTCGGGGGAGCCGGTGCCGCGCTGCGTGCTCTCGGTCAGCAGCCGGGTGGCCCTGCCCGCGCCGAGCCCGGTGGCCGAGCCGTACACGACCTGCACGCCGCCGGCGTCGGCCCGCCCGGACACGTCGAGCGACGGCAGGCCGACCACCAGGTCGAGGTACCCGTCGCCGTCGACGTCACCGGTGGTGACGACCATGCCGCTCCCGGCGCCGGTCTGGGTGCTCAGGCGCAGGACCTGCCGCCGCTTGGCGAGCGTGTGCATCGTGCTGCCGTAGCGCACCTCCACGCTCGCCGTGCGGGGCAGCGCGACGGCCAGGTCGGGGCAGTGGTCGCCGTCGAGGTCGTGCGCACGGGGCTGGTCGGCGCCGCACCCGCTGTCGACCAGGTGGAACGTCGTGCTGGAGGCCGTGTCGCCGTCGGGGACCGTGAGCAGGAAGAAGTAGGGAGTGCCGGCTCGCACGATCATGCCGTCCGCGCGCAACGAGCGGCCGCAGTCGCCGTCGACGGGCTGCAGGTCGTCGACCGGCCCCTGCGCCGCGAGCACGGTGGCACGCCCGCTGCCCTCCGCGTGCACCACGCGGGTGTACGTCGGCGTGTAGCGGTACCAGACCCCGTGCGCCTGCGGCGCCGGCGCGTCGTCCGAGCAGGTGTCGCGCAGCCGGGTCTCCGTGGCGCTGTCGGTGGCCTGGCGCAGATCAGCCGTGGCCGCGAACGGCAGTGACGCGACCTGCGTGGCGCCGGACGCGTCGTCGTGCGACGGTGCCGCCGCGCTCGCGCTCGCCGGCGCCAGCACCACCCCGGCGGCCGTCGCCAGCCCGGCGCCCGCCGCCAGCCACCGTCCGACCTCGTGCTGACGACGCACCCGTCCACCTCCCGGCTCGTGCGGCGCCCTCGCCGCGACCAGACGCATACAACCACGCGTCCGGGGCACGCGGAGCGGGAACGGCGAGCCCGGTGTCGGCACCGGAGGGTGTCGGTGCCGGGCCGTACCCTGGACGACGATGAGCACCCTCTTCGACCACGTCCCGAGCGAGGCCTCGGCCGACGAGCCCGACCCCGCGGCGCAGCCCCCGGGGCGGGGTGGCCGCGACCCCGAGGCGCTGCTCGAGGGGCTGAACCCGCAGCAGCGCGAGGCCGTCGTGCACACCGGCTCGCCGCTGCTGCTGGTCGCCGGAGCGGGCTCGGGCAAGACCCGCGTGCTCACCCACCGCATCGCCTACCTGCTGGCCGCGCGCGACGTCCGGCCGAGCCAGGTGCTGGCCATCACGTTCACGAACAAGGCCGCCGGCGAGATGAAGGAGCGGGTCGAGCACCTGGTCGGCCCCCGCGCGCAGTGGATGTGGGTCTCGACGTTCCACTCGGCGTGCGTGCGGATCCTGCGGCGCGAGGCCACGCACGTCGGCATGCGCTCGTCGTTCTCCATCTACGACGCCGCCGACAGCCAGCGGCTCATGGCGCTGGTCTGCCGCGAGCTGCAGCTCGACCCCAAGCGCTACCCGCCGCGCTCGTTCCTCGCCCAGGTGTCGAACCTGAAGAACGAGCTGGTCGACGAGGAGACGTTCGCCGAGCAGGCGGCGCGCGAGGGCGGCACCCCGCAGCAGCAGCAGCTCGCCGAGGCCTACCGCATGTACCAGGCGCGGCTGCGCGAGGCGAACGCCCTCGACTTCGACGACATCATCATGACCACGGTCAACATCCTGCAGGCGTTCCCCGAGGTGGCGGCCTACTACCGCGAGCGGTTCCGGCACGTGCTGGTCGACGAGTACCAGGACACGAACCACGCGCAGTACGTGCTGGTGCGCGAGCTGGTCGGCGGTTCGGTGGCCGAGGAGGTCGCCCGCAAGGAGGTGCTGGCCGCCGACGGCACCGTCGTCCGCGAGGGGCACGAGGTGCGCGCCGAGCCGGCCGAGCTGACGGTGGTGGGCGACGCCGACCAGTCGATCTACGCCTTCCGCGGCGCCTCGATCCGCAACATCGTCGAGTTCGAGAGCGACTACCCGGACGCGCGCACGATCCTGCTGGAGCAGAACTACCGCTCGACCCAGACCATCCTCACCGCGGCGAACGCCGTCATCGCCCGCAACCCCGACCGCCGCGACAAGAAGCTGTGGACGGCGAAGGCGGGCGGCGTGCCGATCGTCGGCTACGTCGCCGACAGCGAGCACGACGAGGCCGCGTTCGTCGCCGAGGAGGTCGAGCGGCTGACGAAGGACGAGGGCGTGCGGCCCGGCGACGTCGCGGTGTTCTACCGCACCAACGCGCAGTCCCGCACGATCGAGGACGTGCTGGTGCGCGTGCACCTGCCGTACAAGATCGTCGGTGGCACCCGCTTCTACGAGCGGCGCGAGGTCAAGGACGCGATCGCCTACCTGCGGGTGCTCTCGAACGGCACCGACACGGTCAACCTGCGGCGCATCCTCAACGTGCCCAAGCGCGGGATCGGCGACCGCGCCGAGGCGGTGCTGGCGGCGCTCGCCACCCGCGAGCGCATCCCGTTCGTCGAGGCGCTGGCCCGGGCCGACGAGGCGCCGGGCATCGCCACCCGTTCGCTGACGGCGGTGCGCGGGTTCACCACCCTGCTGCAGGACCTGCGCACGCTCGTCGACAGCGGCGCCACGCCGGCGGTCGTGCTGGCCGCGGTGCTCGAGCAGACCGGGCTGGCCGAGGAGCTCCGCAACAGCAAGGACCCGCAGGACGAGACCCGGCTGGAGAACCTCTACGAGCTGGAGGAGGTCGCCCGCGAGTTCGAGGAGTCGCAGCCCGACGGCACCCTCACCGACTTCCTCGAGCGGGTCTCGCTGGTCGCCGACAGCGACGACATCCCGGACGCCGAGGCCGTCGAGCGCGGGGTGGTGACCCTGATGACGCTGCACACCGCGAAGGGCCTGGAGTTCCCCGTCGTGTTCCTCACCGGCATGGAGGAGGGGGTCTTCCCGCACAAGCGCGCGCTCGACGACCCCACCGAGCTGGAGGAGGAGCGCCGGCTGGCCTACGTCGGCATCACCCGTGCCCGCGAGCGGCTGTACGTGACCCGGGCGACGATCCGCAGCGCGTTCGGTGCACCGCAGTACAACCCCGCCTCGCGGTTCCTCGACGAGCTGCCGCAGAGCAGCCTCGACTGGCGCCGGCTCGGCACGCCGCCGTCGCGGATGTCGTCTCGCGACCTGCCGGCCGTGGCGCGGCTGGCCCAGCGGCCCGGCGTCCGGTCACCGGGCAACCGGCCGATCATCGCGCTCGAGCCCGGCGACAAGGTGACCCACGAGTCGTTCGGGCTGGGCACCGTGCTCGGCGTCGAGGGCGAGGGCGACAAGACCATCGCCAAGGTCGACTTCGGCAGCGAGGGCGAGAAGCGGCTGCTGCTGCGCTACGCGCCGGTCGAGAAGCTCTGACGCCGGTGGCGGAGGCGGGCGGCGCGCAGCCGGAGCGGCCGGCGTTCGTGCTGCACGACCACCGGGTGCCCCGCCCGCACTTCGACCTGCGGCTCGAGATCGAGGGCGTGCTGCGCTCGTGGGCGGTGCCGCGCGGCCTGCCGACCGACGTCCGGCACGACCGGCTCGCCGTCGCGGTGCCCGACCACGACCTCGACCACCTGACGTACACCGACGCCGACAAGTCCGTCGCCGACACCGGCTGGTGGGAGCTGGAGTCGTTGCGCGACACCAGGTTCCGGTTCGTGCTGCACGGCCGCGACGGCGCGCGGCGCTACGCCCTCATCCACACCGACGCCGCCACCGGCGGCACGAGCTGGCTGCTGCACCTGGTCAAGGACCAGCCGAGCGGCTGAGCGCTAGAAGCGCACGCCGTGGTCGGCGAGCCAGGGGCGCGGGTTGACCGGTCCCTTGCCGCCGGGGTGCACCTCGAGGTGCAGGTGCGGGCCGGTGGAGTGGCCGGTGTTGCCGGAGCGGGCGATCTCCTCGCCCGCGTCGACGTCCTGGCCGACCTTCACCTCGATCTGCGACAGGTGGCCGTACCAGGAGACGGTGCCGTCCCAGTGCCGGATCTCGACCTTGTTGCCGTAGCCGCTCTGCTGGCCGGCGAACACCACGGTGCCCTTGCCGATCGAGCCGACGCGGGTGCCGACGGGGGCGGCGAAGTCGTTGCCGGCGTGCAGCTTGCCCCAGCGCATGCCGAATCCGGAGCTGACCCGGTACGAGCCGCGCGGCACCGGCAGCACCCACCTGTGCGCCTCGGCGAGCGCCTTCGCCTTCTTGGCCGCGAGGGCCTTGCGCTCGGCGGCGCGACTGGCCCTGACCCGGGCCTCGGCGCGGGCGTTGGCGGCGACCTCGGCGATCTCGGCCGAGCGCAGCGCGGCGCTGGCGTCGGCCACGTGCGTGGAGGAGACCGTCGGGGCCGCGGTCGCGGTGGCCCCGGTGTCGGTGTCCGGCACGTGCTCCTGGGCCTGCGCGCCGGCCGCGCCGGGCACCAGCACGGCACCGGTCGCGGTGATGGTCAGCGCCGCGGCGGCCGCGCCCGGCAGCACCACACCACGACCGGGACGCTCCTCGACGGGCGCACGGTGGCGCCCGCGGTGGCGTCCGGCGTAGGCGCGCTTGGGCACAGGCGTCCTCCACGAGGGGTGTTCGGCGGTCGCGCCGACCATACGGACACCCCGGCGGCGGGATCAAGTTCGCCTCGACGGCTGTGGACGGCGCGACCCCTGCAGCCGGATAGCCTGCACCGCGAGCCGTCACCACAGGAGGTCTCGATGGGCAACGCTGCCCCGATCCGCGTCGTCGTCGCCAAGCCCGGCCTCGACGGGCACGACCGCGGTGCCAAGGTCGTCGCGCGGGCGCTGCGCGACGCCGGCATGGAGGTCGTCTACACCGGCCTGCACCAGTCGCCGGAGCAGATCGTCGAGGCGGCCATCGCCGAGGACGCCGACGTGGTGGGCCTGTCGGTGCTCAGCGGTGCCCACCTCACGCTGTTCGCCCGCGTCGTCGAGCTGCTGAAGGAGCGCGACGCCGACGACATCGTGGTGTTCGGCGGCGGCATCATCCCCGCCGACGACATCCCGCAGCTCGAGGCGATGGGCGTCGCCAAGGTCTTCACGCCCGGCGCCACCACGCAGTCGATCGTCGACTGGGTGCGCGCGAACGTCGCCACCGACTGAGGCACCTCGACCGGCCGCCGAGATGCGCCCAGTGGTTGGTCGAACGACGGCGGCGTGAACCGCTGCTCGCATCTCGGCGGGGTGGCGTGGGTGTGGGGTTCGTCGCACCCGGGGTGCGGGGCGTCGGGGGTGTCGCCGCGCGGGTCTAGGCTCGCCTCGGCCTGCCGCGAGCGGTGGCCGGCCGACGACGACGTCGCACCGGAAGGCGAGGACGAACGACCGTGGACCTCTTCGAGTACCAGGCGCGCGACCTGTTCGCCGAGCACGGGGTCCCCGTGCTCGACGCGGTCGTCGCCGAGACGCCGGACGCCGCGCGGGCCGGGGCCGAGCAGCTGGGCGGCGGCACCGTCGTGGTGAAGGCGCAGGTGAAGGTCGGCGGTCGCGGCAAGGCGGGCGGCGTGAAGCTGGCGCACGGCCCCGACGAGGCGGCCACGCAGGCCGAGGCGATCCTCGGCATGGACATCAAGGGCCACACCGTGCACCGGGTGATGATCGCGCAGGGCGCGAAGATCGCCGAGGAGTACTACGTCTCGCTGCTGCTCGACCGGTCGAACCGCCGCTACCTGGCGATGGCCTCCCGCGAGGGCGGCATGGAGATCGAGCAGCTCGCCGTCGAGCGGCCGGAGGCGCTGGCCCGCGTCGAGGTCGACCCGATCGTCGGCGTCGACGCCGCGAAGGCCGCCGAGGTCGTCGAGGCCGGCCGGTTCCCCGCCGAGGTGCGGGACCAGGTCGCCGCCGTCCTGCAGCAGCTGTGGGAGGTCTACCGCGACGAGGACGCCACGCTGGTCGAGGTGAACCCGCTGGTGAAGACCGAGGACGGCCGGGTGATCGCGCTCGACGGCAAGGTGTCGCTCGACGAGAACGCCGGGTTCCGCCACGAGGCGCACGCCGCGCTCGAGGACGCCGAGGCCGCCGACCCGCTCGAGGCGGCCGCGAAGGCCAAGGGCCTGAACTACGTGAAGCTGGACGGCGAGGTCGGCATCATCGGCAACGGCGCCGGCCTCGTGATGAGCACCCTCGACGTCGTCGCGTACGCCGGCGAGGACCTCGGCGGGGTGAAGCCGGCGAACTTCCTCGACATCGGCGGCGGCGCGTCGGCCGAGGTGATGGCGAACGGCCTCGAGATCATCCTCGGCGACCCGCAGGTGAGGTCGGTCTTCGTGAACGTCTTCGGCGGCATCACCGCCTGCGACGAGGTGGCCAACGGCATCGTGCAGGCGCTGCAGATCCTCGGCGACGAGGCGTCCAAGCCCCTCGTCGTCCGCCTCGACGGCAACAACGTGGAGGAGGGCCGGCGGATCCTCGCCGAGGCCGCCCACCCGCTGGTCACCGTCGAGCCCACCATGGACGGCGCGGCGCGCAAGGCCGCCGAGCTCGCCGCCGCGAAGTAAGGACCGATCGAACTCATGGCAATCTTCCTGACCAAGGACAGCAAGGTCGTCGTCCAGGGGATGACGGGCTCCGAGGGCCGCAAGCACACCCAGCGGATGCTCGCCTCCGGCACCCAGGTCGTCGGCGGCGTCACGCCCGGCAAGGGCGGCCAGAGCGTCGAGTTCACCGGCGCCGACGGCTCGCCCGTGCAGGTACCGGTGTTCGGCTCCGTCGCCGAGGCTCGCGAGGCCACCGGCGCCGACGTCACCGTGATCTTCGTGCCCGCGAAGTTCACCAAGGCCGCCGTCGTCGAGGCCGTCGACGCGCAGATCCCGCTCGCCGTCTGCATCACCGAGGGCGTCGCGGTGCGCGACACCGCGGAGTTCTTCACCTACGCCCAGGAGTCGGGCACCACCCGGCTGATCGGGCCGAACTGCCCCGGGCTCATCTCGCCCGGGCAGGCCAACGCCGGCATCATCCCCGCCGACATCAGCGGCCCGGGCCGCATCGGCCTGGTCTCGAAGTCGGGCACGCTGACCTACCAGATGATGTACGAGCTGCGGGAGTTCGGGTTCTCCACCGCCATCGGCATCGGCGGCGACCCGATCATCGGCACCACGCACATCGACGCGCTCGAGGCGTTCCAGGCCGACCCCGACACCGACGCGATCGTGATGATCGGCGAGATCGGCGGCGACGCCGAGGAGCGCGCGGCGGCGTACATCAGCGAGCACGTCACGAAGCCGGTCGTCGGCTACGTCGCCGGCTTCACCGCGCCCGAGGGCAAGACGATGGGCCACGCCGGCGCGATCGTCAGCGGGTCGTCGGGCACCGCGGCCGCGAAGGCCGAGGCCCTCGAGGCCGCCGGGGTCCGCGTCGGCCGCACGCCGTCGGCCACCGCCGACCTGATGCGCGAGATCATGCGCGGCCTGCAGGCCTGACCCGCACCGCGCGACGCCGCAGCCCGCTCCCGACCCGGTCGGGGGCGGGCTGCCGCGCGTGCGGGGTGCGCCGTCCGGTGGACCGCACCAAACCCGCCGGACGCCGGGCCCGAAGACCCGACCGTGAGCACGCCACGAGCCGACGACCAGCGCATCCGGGACCACGTCACCCGCCTGGGTGAGCTGCACCCGCCGATCGACCCGGCGTCCGCCGACTACTCGATGCGGGACGTCGCGGCGGTGCGCGACCGGTTCGCCGACGTGCTGGCGTACATGGCGCGGGTCGAGATGGAGGTCGAGCGCAACGTGCTCGAGCTCGCCGTGCTGCTGCCGGGCAGCAGCGACGTCGACCGCACGTTCGCCAACGACGTGTGGAGCCCGCAGGAGGAGCGGCACGGGGTGCTGCTCGACACCCTCGTCGGGCACCTCGGGCTGCCGCCGGTGCAGGCCGACCTCGACACCGTCAGCCCGAAGGTGCGGCTGCTCGGGGCGCTGGCGCACCTGCCCGCCCTGCACGAGGTGATCCGCCTGCTCTACTACCTGACCGGCGCCGCCACCGAGCGCTCGGCGACCATCGCGTACCAGTCGATGAGCGCGTCGCTGGCCGAGATGGGCGAGCACGCGCTGCGCGAGACCGTCGTCGACGCCATCAAGGCCCAGGAGCCCGGCCACTTCGCGTTCTACCGGTTGAGCGCGACGCACCTGGTGCAGTCCGGGGCGCTCTCGCCGTGGCAGCTGCACCTCGCGCGGTTCCTGCGCTCGCGCACCTTCGGACCGGTGGGGGCGAACGGTGCCGAGCAGCGCACCGACTCCGGAGCGGTGCTGGTGCAGCTCGGGCTGGAGGACCGCATCGAGCACCACGTGCGCGACATCGCGCGCGTCGAGTCGCAGCTGCTGTGGGCGCAGCGCGAGGGGATGGCGGTGCCGCCGTACGCGCTGCGGGCGTTCCGCGAGGCGGCCGAGCGCTACCGCGAGCGGGCGACGCGTCAGCCGGCGCTGGCCGCCTGACCCGACGCCGCGGCGTCGGCCGTCCGCGCCCGCCGGGACTGCCGCAGGTCGAGCAGCCCGAGCACCAGCGCGGCCGCGGTGAACGCGAGCGTCACCAGCACCGCGGCGCTCACCGCGCGCGAGTAGGCGTCGACCCGGGCCGCGCCGGACGCCGAGGCGCCGGCCCCGACGGCGGCGAAGAAGGTGGCGCCGAGCACCGCCTGCCCGATCGCCGATCCCAGCCGCTGGGCGGTCTGCAGCACCCCACCGGCCACGCTGCCGGTGCGCGGGTCGACGGCCGACAGCGACAGCGCCTGGTTCGGGGTGATGATCGCGCCCGAGCCGAGGCCCAGCACGAGCAGGGGCAGCGCGAGCCGCAGCGCGACGTCGTCCGGCCCCGACCGCACGACCAGCCCGATGGCCAGCGCCCCGAGCCCGAACACCACGAGGGCACCGACGACGAGCGGCCGGCCCAGCCGCGGCACCAGCCGGCCGGCCACCGGGGCACCCACCGCCGAGCCCACGGCGAACGCCGTCACGGCCAGCCCGGACTCGAGCGCCGTGTAGCCGCGCCCGGACTGGAAGTAGAGAGCCAGCACCAGCGGCAGCCCGGTGTAGCCGCAGAAGTACAGCAGCGCCAGGCCGACCCCCACCCCGTACGACGGACGCCGGAACAGCCGCAGGTCGACGAGCGGGTCGAGGTCGCCCTCGGTGAGCCGGCGCTCGCGTCGCCAGAACGCCAGACCCAGCGGCACCACCGGCAGCAGCAGCCAGAACAGCCGGGGGTCGCGCACCGCGTCGTACTCGACGGCCGGCACGAGCACGCAGGCGGTGGCCAGCCCGAGCAGCAGCGCGCCGAGCAGGTCGAGGCGGTGCCGGGTGCTGCCGCGCGGCGGGGGAGCGGGCAGCCAGCGGCGGCCGAGCGCGAGCGCGGCCAGGCCGACCGGGATGTTCACGAAGAACACCAGCCGCCAGCCGTGCTCGGGCCCGCCGAGGCCGATGAGCGCACCGCCGAGCACCGGTCCGACGGCGGTGGCCAGCGCGACGGCCGACCCGATCGCGCCGAACGCCCGGCCGCGCTCGGGGCCGCGGAACAGCTGCTGCACCAGGCCCGAGACCTGCGGGTTGATCAGCCCGCCGAACAGGCCCTGCACGAAGCGGGCGACGATCAGCGCGGTGGCGCCGCGCGACAGGCCGACGACGAGGCTGGTCGCGGTGAACCCGGCCACGCCGACGAGGAACATCGTGCGGCGGCCGCGGTCGTCGCCGAGCCGCCCGGCGAGCACCGGCACCAGGCCGAACGCGAGCACGTAGCCGCTGACCACCCACTGCAGCTGCGACGGCCCGGCACCCGTGGCCGCCCCGATCGACGGCAGCGCCACGTTGGTGACGCTCACGTCGAGCAGCGTCGCGAACAGCGCCACGAGGCAGACGGCGAGCGCGCGCCAGCGCCGGGGGTCGGGCGGGTCCGAGGTGCTGGTGCCCTGGGCGCTCGGCGGTGTCGCGTCGGCCGGGGGCACCCCTCCATCGTCGGGCTAGTCGAGCGCCGCGGCCATCCGGGCGCGGGCCGCGGCGGCGAGCTGGCGCAGCCCGGCCACCGTGACCTGCTGCTCGCCGAAGACCGGCACCGTGAGCGTGCTGACCCCGCGGCCCTCGCGGGCGACGACGACCCACTGGTCGATCGACGTCCCGGTGTCGACGACCGTGTGCACGACGTCGACCGACCCGGTGGCGTCGCGGACCGCGGCCGACGGCACCGGGGTCACCGTCACCTCGGCGTCCGCCCGCACCTTCGCGCAGCCCAGCAGGCCGGACACCTGCGCGGCAGCCTGCGACGTCGCCTGCCGCGCGGTCGCCAGCACCCGCACCTTCTGCACGCCGACCTGCGCGTCGGCCGGCAGCACCGCCTGCACGACGCCGGCCCGGCCGGTCCACCGCGCGTCGACGTCGCACTCGGCGTACTGCAGGCTGCCCTCCGACTCGACGGTGTCGAGCGACACCGGCGCGCCGCGGCTCAGCCCGCTCGCCGCCCACCCGGCACCCGGCAGGAAGGCGGCCCGCGGCACGCCACCCGGGCCGGTCGGGGTCAGCGTCACCGCCGTCCCGCTGCCGTCGGCGACCGAGGTCAGCGGTGCCGGGGTCGCGGTGACCGTCGACCTCGCGGTGGCCGGCGCGGCGACGGGCCGGACGTCGACGGCGTCCGAGCGCCCGAGCGCGGTGGCGGCCCCGACCACGGCGACCGCCACGACGAGCGCGCTGCCCCCGG
>NZ_BAAHBM010000009.1:0-75380 GCF_054776675.1 Angustibacter aerolatus | reverse complement strand
CTGCTCGACGCCGCCCGGGCGGCCCGCGCCGTGCTGCCCGACCTGCCCCGGGCCGACGTGCGCCGCGCCGGGGCGAGGCTGCGCGCCACCGATCCCGTCGCGCAGGCCGTGCGGGCCGCGCTGCGCCGTCGCGAGAGCGTCGGCTGATGTCGGTGACGTCGCGTAGCGTCGAGCCCGTGGCACCCGCGACGACCCTGGCCGAGCTGACCACCCTGCGCGTCGGCGGCGCCGTCGACCGGCTGGTCACCGCCACCACCACCGACGAGCTGGTCGACGCCGTGCGCGAGGTCGACGACGCCGACGAGCCGCTGCTGCTGGTGGCCGGCGGCTCGAACCTGCTGGTCGGCGACGACCCGGTGCCGGGCACGGTCGTGCGCGTCGCGACGTCCGGCATCGAGGTCGAGTCCGACGACCGGTGCGGCGGGGCGAACGTGCGCGTCGCGGCGGGGGAGTCGTGGGACGGCCTGGTCGAGCGCGCCGTCGCCGAGGGCTGGGCCGGCATCGAGTCGCTCAGCGGCATCCCCGGCAGCACCGGTGCCACGCCCGTGCAGAACGTCGGCGCCTACGGCCAGGAGGTCTCGACGACCGTCGCCCAGGTGCGGGTCTGGGACCGGATGATGCAGCAGGTGCGCACGTTCGCGAACGCCGACTGCCGCTTCGGCTACCGCAGCTCGCACTTCAAGGGCACCAGCCGGTACGTCGTGCTCGACGTCCTGTTCCAGCTGCGGGTCGCCACGCTCGCCGAGCCGGTGCGGTACGCCGACCTCGCGAAGGGCCTCGGCGTCGAGCTGGGCGCCCGGGTGCCGCTGGCCGCTGCGCGCGAGGCCGTGCTCGAGCAGCGCCGCCGCCGCGGCATGGTGCTCGACGACGCCGACCCCGACACGTGGAGCGCCGGCTCGTTCTTCACCAACCCCGTGCTCGACGACGCCGCCTTCGAGGCGCTCACGCGTCGGGTCGCCGAGCGGCTCGGCGGCGACGTCGCCGCGCCCTCGTACCCCGCGACGCCCGGCCACGTGAAGACCAGCGCCGCCTGGCTCATCGAGCGCGCCGGCTTCGCCCGCGGCCACGGCCTGCCCGGCCCGGCGTCGCTGTCGACCAAGCACACCCTCGCGCTCACCAACCGCGGCTCGGCCCGCGCGGCCGACGTCGTCGCGCTGGCCCGCGAGGTCCGCGACGGCGTGCACGACGCCTTCGGCGTCACCCTCGAGCCCGAGCCCGTGCTCGTCGGCGTCACCCTCTAGCTCTCCCAGCCCCACCCCACCCCGCCCCGCCCCGCTGCGTCGCCGTCCGCGCGCCACGTGAAGTGGGTTGGCGCACCGTTCCAGTGGCGTGCACACCCCTCGGACGGTGCCGCAGCCTCTCGGACGTCGGACGCCGGCCGGGTCGGTGCTCAGCCGCCGAGCGACCGGGCCAGCGCGTCGTAGCGGTCGAGCGCGACGGCGACCAGCCTGGGGTCCGGGTGCGGCCCGGTGAGCAGCGGCGCGGTCACCGCGTCGGCCCCCGCCGCGGCGAGCCGGTCGTGGAAGAACCCGGGAGCCAGCAGGTACGCCGCGACGACGACCCGCCGCCCCGGGTGCTCGCGGCGGGCGGCCGCGACGGCGTCCGGCACCGACGGCTCGACCGCGGAGCCGTACCCGACGAGCACCGGTCCGGAGTGGTGCCCGCGCAGCCCGTCGGCCACCACCTCGACGTCGGTGGAGGCGCCGGGGTCGCTCGACCCGGCTGCGGCCAGCACCACGACGTCGTCGGGCGCGGCCACCGCTGCGACCCGCTCCGCGAGCAGCGCGGTGAGCCGCTCGTCCGGCCCGAGCGCGGGCGCGCGCACCGCGCGGCGGCCCTCGACGGCGCGGGCGACGTCGACGTTCACGTGGTAGCCGGTCGACAGCAGCAGGGGCACGACGACCGCGGCCTCGCCCTCGTCGGTCACCCGCGCGACGACGTCGGCGACGGTCGGCGGGTGCACGTCGACGTACGCCGCGCGCACCGGCAGCGTGAGCCGGGCCCGGCCCAGCGCGGCGACCAGGCCGCCGACGGCCGCGCGCCCCGCGACGCTGCGGGTGCCGTGGGCGCAGGCGACGAGCACGGGGGCGGGCACCGGGCCACTCTCGCAGGCGGGCTCGCGGCCCGGCCCGCACGCCCCGATCCAGCGACCGCGGCGCCGCCGCGGCCCTCGCCCGCCTGGCGTCCGCTGACCCGCTCGGTCCCGCCTGACCGTCGATCACGTGCAGTCGGCCGAGAGCCGCTCCACGAGGGCTGCGCACCTCGCGGAGCGGCCCTCCACCTCGTGGAGCACGTCGTCTCGCCCGCGGTTGTCGGTGCGGCGTGGCAAGGTGCTCCGACATGACGACGATCGTGCTGTTCCACTCCGTCCTCGGGCTGCGCCAGGGCGTGTCCGACGCCGCCGAGCGGCTTCGTGCCGCAGGCCACGAGGTGCACACCCCCGACCTGCTCGACGGCGCCGTCTTCGACGCCTACGAGCCCGCCATGGCGAACTGGCAGCCGCAGGGCGAGGCGATCAACGAGCGCGCGCTGCAGGCGGTGGCCGACCTGCCGGACGGCTTCGTGGTCGCCGGCTTCTCGGCCGGCTCCGGTGTCGCGACCTTCGTGGCCACCCGCCGCGCGGTCTCGGCGCTGCTGCAGCTGTCCGGCGAGAACCCGCTCGAGTGGTTCGGCGAGGGCGCGGCGTTCCCGCCGGGCATGGACTCCCAGATCCACCAGATGTCCGACGACCCGTTCCACGACGGGCCCGAGGTGCTCGCTCAGGCGATCGCCGACGTCGAGGCCGGCGGCGGCACCTGCGAGAGCTTCGAGTACCCCGGGTCGGCGCACCTGTTCACCGACCCCTCGCTGCCCGACGAGTACGACGCCGAGGCCACCGAGCTGCTGTGGTCGCGGGTGCTGCCGTTCGTCGCCGCGCACGGCTGACCCCGGGCGCAGCGGGTGGAGACGACGTTCGAGGCCGTCGCCGCGTTCGTGGTGGCGGTGCTGCCCGGTGCGCTCTACACGTGGTCGGTCGAGCGCGAGGACGGGCCGTGGGCGGTGGGGTTCGCCGACCGGCTCTACCGCTTCGTGGGCGCGTCCGCCGCGTTCGGTGCGGTGTTCGCGTGGCCGCTGTACGCCGCCTACGGCCGGTTCGTGGTGACCGGCGACCTGCGTGCCGGGCGGCCGCTGCCGTGGTGGACCTGGTTCGCGGTGCTGGGCTACGTCGGCGTGCCGGTGGTCACCGGCGCGCTGGTCGGGCTCGGACGTCGGCGCGGCTGGGCGTGGGTGCGGCCGCTGACCGGGCCCGAGAACGTGCCGCGCGGCTGGGACCAGCTGTTCCACACCCACGACCTCGGCGGCGTCGTGCGGCTCACCCTGCTCGACGGCACGGTGCTCGCGGGGGTGTGGTCGCCGTCGAGCGACCTCAACCACCTGCCGGGCAGCCACGCCGCGTCGTACCCGTACGACCAGGACCTGTACTTCGTCGACACGCTCGCCCTCGACGCCGACGGCACGCCCCGCGTCGACGCCGACGGCCGGGCGGTGCAGACGGGCGCCGCGGCCCTGGTCCGGTGGGACCAGGTCGCGTACGCTGAGTTCCTGGAGAGCTGAGGAGGGACCCGCGTGTCGAGCACCGAGCAGGCCAAGACCGAGCGCCCCCGGGCGACCAAGGGCGGCTACCCGGCGGGCCGCAAGCCCAGCCTCGTCATGACCCGCAACTTCCCGCCGCACCCGTCCGCGGTCCGACGCGACGACGAGGGCGACCGGCGCGACTGACCACCAGGTGCGGCCGGCTCAGGCCGGGGTCGCCAGCCAGTCGTCGACGCCCTGCAGCATGGACGTCCGCAGGTCCGACGGCGCCCGCGACCCGGTGATCGACGACCGGGCCAGCCCGGCCAGCGCCTCGTCGTCCAGCCCGTGCACCTCGCGCGCGATCACGTACTGGTCGAGCAGCCGCGAGCCGAACAGCAGCGGGTCGTCGGCACCGAGCGCGACCTGCGCGCCGGCGTTTAGCAGCGCCCGCAGCGGCACCGCCTCCGGCTCCTCGTAGACACCCAGCGCGACGTTCGAGCCGGGGCACACCTCGAGCACGATGCCGCGGTCGACGACCTCGGCCAGCACCGCCGGGTCCTCGGCGCTGCGCACGCCGTGGCCGATGCGGTCGGGGTGCAGGTGCGTCAGCGTGTGCCGCACGTGCTGCGGTCCGAGCAGCTCGCCGCTGTGCGGGGCGCTCAGCAGCCCGGCGCGGTGGGCGATGCGGAACGCCGGCGCGAACTCCTCGGTCACCCCGCGCCGCTCGTCGTTGCTCAGCCCGAAGCCCAGCACGTCGCCGACGCCCGACCCGGCGTACCGCACCGCCAGCCGCGCGAGCGTGCGGGCGTCGAGCGGGTGCCGGATCCGGCTGGCCGCGATCAGCACGCCGACACCGGTGCCGGTGGCCGCCGACGCCGCGCGGGCCGCGTCGAGCACCACCTCGACCGCCGGCGTCAGACCGCCCAGGTGCACCGCGTACGACGTCGGGTCGACCTGGATCTCGAGCCAGCGGCCGCCGTCGCGGGCGTCGGCCTGCGCCGCCTCCAGCACCAGCCGGCGCACGTCGTCCTCGCCGCGCACGCACGACCGCGCGACGTCGTACAGCCGCTGGAAGCGGAACCAGCCCTTCTCGTCGGTGGCCCGCAGCCGCGGCGGCTCGCCGCCGGTCAGGGCGGCGGGCAGCCGCACGCCGTGCCGCCTCGCCAGCTCGACCAGCGTCGCCGACTGCATGGAGCCGGTGAAGTGCAGGTGGAGGTGGGCCTTCGGCAGGGCGGCGAGGTCCCGCCCGGTGCTCACTCCGCGAGCAGCCGCTGGATCCGGCCGACGCCCTCGACGAGGTCGTCGTCGCCCAGTGCGTACGACAGCCGCAGGAACCCGCTCGGCCCGAAGGCCTCGCCCGGCACGACCGCCACCTCGACCTCGTCGAGGATGATGCCGGCCAGCTCGGCGGACGTCGTGGGCACCCGGCCGCGGATCGACCGACCGAGCACGCCCTCGACCGAGGGGTAGGCGTAGAACGCGCCGGTCGGCGTGGGGCACTCGACGCCGTCGATCTCGTTCAGCATCGACACCATGGTGCGGCGGCGGCGGTCGAAGGCCTCGCGCATCGCGTGCACGGCCGACAGGTCGCCGGTGAGCGCGGTGACCGCGGCCCGCTGCGAGACGTTCGCGACGTTCGACGTGGCGTGCGACTGCAGGTTGGTGGCCGCCTTCACGACGTCCTTCGGGCCGATCATCCAGCCCACCCGCCAGCCGGTCATCGCGTACGTCTTGGCCACGCCGTTCAGCACCACGCAGGTGTCGGCGAGCTCGGGCACCTCGACCGGCATCGACACGAACCGCGCGTCGTCGTACACCAGGTGCTCGTAGATCTCGTCGGTGACGACCCAGATGCCGTGCTCGAGGGCCCACTCGCCGACGGCGCGCACCTGCTCGGGCGGGTAGACGGCGCCGGTCGGGTTGGACGGCGAGCAGAAGAGCAGCACCTTGGTGCGCTCGGTGCGGGCGGCCTCGAGCTGGTCGACGGTGACCAGGTACCCCTGGTCGGGGCCGGCGAACACCTCGACCGGCACGCCGCCGGCCAGCCGCACGCACTCCGGGTACGTCGTCCAGTACGGCGCGGGCAGCAGCACCTCGTCGCCGGGGTCGAGCAGCGTCGCGAACGTCTGGTAGACCGCCTGCTTGCCGCCGTTGGTCACCAGCACCTGGTCGGCGCCGACCTGGTAGCCGCTGTCGCGGAGCGTCTTGGCGACGATCGCCTGCTTCAGGTCGGGCAGGCCGCCGGCCGGGGTGTAGCGGTGGTTGGCGGGCTGCCGGGCCGCCTCGACCGCCGCCTCGACGATCGCCTCGGGCGTCGGGAAGTCGGGCTCGCCGGCGCCGAACCCGATGACCGGCCGGCCCTGCGCCTTGAGCGCCTTCGCCTTCGCGTCGACGGCCAGCGTGGCCGACTCCGCGATGCTGCCGATGCGGGTCGAGACCCGGCGGGGGGTGGTGGGGGACGTCGTCTGCGTGCTCACCCGGCCATCCTCCCACCCGGCGGGTGCGCGGTTCGACCCGGACCGTCGTCCTCGCGTACACTCGTGGGTCGGTGGTTGACAACCGCCGTAGTGGCGCGCGCCCGGCATCCGGTCGGGTCTCTCGCGACACCGGAGGGCACTAGCTCAATTGGTAGAGCACCGGTCTCCAAAACCGGCGGTTGGGGGTTCAAGTCCCTCGTGCCCTGCGCAGCACCAGCACCAGGCCCGACGCGTCGGGCGCCAGACCGACAGAGGGACACCCCGTGAGCGAGACCACCGGTGACGTCAACGAGCCGCGGCGCGGCGCGTCGTCGTCCCGAGGCGGCCGCGGGTCGGCCGACCGTCTGGGGTTCTTCGCCCGCATCGCGCTGTTCGTCCGCCAGGTGGTGGCCGAGCTGCGCAAGGTCGTCCGGCCCACCCGCAACGAGCTCGTGACCTACACGACGGTCTGCCTGGTCTTCGTGGTCGTGGTCATGGCCTTCGTCGCCGGCCTCGACGTCGGGCTCGGCAAGATCGTGCTGCTGGTGTTCGGCGGCGGCGACAGCTGACCGCGGCGCCACCGCCCACCGATCGCACCGATCGCACCGACCCCGACACCGACGAGAGCAGGCAGTCACCGTGCCCGACATGACGGACCCGACGCAGGACCCCTTCGCCGTGGGAGGCCCCACCTCCACGCGGGGCTCTGCCGACGACGCCGCCGTCGCCGTCGACGGGGCGAGCACGGAGACCGCCGAGCAGACCGTGCAGGAGGCCGACCTGGCCGCCGCCGAGTCCTACGACGACGGTGCCGACGACGCGGGTGACGAGGTCGCCGAGGACGCCGGGGTCGACACCGCCCCGGTCGCCGCCGTGCCGGCCGCCGACGACGAGACGTCGGGCGACGCGGCCGGCGAGGACGACGAGGACGACGACGTCGACCCGGTCGAGGAGTTCAAGGCGCAGCTGCGCCGCTCGCCCGGCGAGTGGTTCGTCATCCACTCCTACGCCGGCTACGAGAACCGCGTGAAGGCCAACCTCGAGACCCGCATCACGAGCCTGACCATGGAGGACTACATCTTCCAGGTCGAGGTCCCGATGGAGGAGGTCAACGAGGTCAAGAACGGCCAGCGCAAGCTGGTGCGCCGGGTGCGCATGCCCGGGTACGTCCTCGTGCGCATGGACCTCACCGACGAGTCGTGGGGCGCCGTGCGCCACACGCCCGGCGTGACGGGCTTCGTCGGCAACACCCACCAGCCGGTGCCGCTGAGCACCGACGAGGTGTTCTCGATGCTGGCGCCCACGCTCGAGGTCAAGGAGAAGCCGGGCCAGAAGGCCGCCGCGCCGGTGCGCGTCGTCGACTTCGAGGTCGGCGAGTCGGTCACCGTCATGGAGGGCCCCTTCGAGACCCTCCCGGCCACCATCTCCGAGATCAGCCCCGACGCGCAGAAGCTCAAGGTGCTCGTCTCCATCTTCGGCCGCGAGACGCCGGTCGAGCTGTCGTTCAGCCAGGTCGCCAAGATCTGACGCCCATCAGGTCGGCCGCCCACGGCTGAACCCGCACCACCACACCATCCAGTAAGGACCCGGAATGCCCCCGAAGAAGAAGAAGGTCACCGGCCTCATCAAGCTCCAGATCAACGCCGGCGCCGCGACCCCCGCGCCGCCCGTCGGTCCGGCGCTCGGCCAGCACGGCGTGAACATCATGGAGTTCGTCAAGGCGTACAACGCCGCGACCGAGGCCCAGCGCGGCAACGTCATCCCCGTCGAGATCACCGTGTACGAGGACCGCTCGTTCACGTTCATCACGAAGACGCCGCCGGCCGCCGAGCTGATCAAGAAGGCCGCGGGCGTGGCGAAGGGCTCGGGCGAGCCGCACAAGACCAAGGTCGCCAAGCTCACGAACGCGCAGGTCCGCGAGATCGCGCAGAACAAGATGGAGGACCTCAACGCCAACGACGTCGACGCCGCGGCGAAGATCATCGCGGGCACGGCGCGCTCGATGGGCATCACCGTCGAGGGCTGAGCGTTCCCCTCTGCACGACCCGCACGATCAGCACCACGTGGCAGGGCCGAGCGCGGCCCGCGAGACCACACCCCACGAGCTCCAGGGAGAGCACCATGAAGCGCAGCAAGGCCTACCGGGCCGCCGCCGAGCAGATCTCGGCCGACACCCTCTACGCGCCGCTCGCCGCCGTACGGCTGGCGAAGCAGACGTCGCACACGAAGTACGACGCGACCGTCGAGGTCGCCATGCGGCTCGGCGTCGACCCCCGCAAGAGCGACCAGATGGTGCGCGGCACCGTCAACCTGCCGCACGGCACCGGCAAGACCGCCCGGGTCCTGGTCTTCGCCAACGGTGACCGCGCCGAGCAGGCCATCGCGGCCGGCGCCGACTTCGTGGGCAGCGACGACCTGCTCGAGCGCATCCAGGGCGGCTGGACCGACTTCGACGCCGTCGTCGCGACCCCCGACCTCATGGGCAAGGTCGGCCGGCTCGGCAAGGTGCTCGGCCCGCGCGGCCTGATGCCGAACCCGAAGACCGGCACGGTCACGATGGACGTCGCCAAGGCGGTCAGCGAGATCAAGGGCGGCAAGATCGAGTTCCGCACCGACAAGCACGCCAACCTGCACTTCATCATCGGCAAGGCGTCCTTCGACGAGCAGCAGCTGGTCGAGAACTACGCCGCCGCCCTCGAGGAGGTGCTGCGGCTCAAGCCGTCGGCCGCCAAGGGCCGCTACATCAAGAAGACCACCGTCGCCACGACGATGGGCCCCGGCATCCCGGTCGACCCGAACCGCACCCGCAACGTGACGGTCGAGGACGACGCGCAGGTCTGAGTCACCCCGCACGCCCGGACGGCGGCGACCCCACCTCGGGGTCGCCGCCGTCCTGCGTGCAGCAGCGGCTCAGTCGAGCGGGTGGACCCACTCCGCCTGCCAGGTGCAGCCCTCGATCTGCATCGGGATCGCGGTGAAGGCGACATGCTGCCCGGGCCTCAGCCGGTGGTACCCGTCCATCTGGATGTGGCTGAAGTGGGCAAAGCACCCACCTGGCGTGCCTTCGGAATCGACGACTCCCCAGCCGTCGTCGTCCGACCACGACCGCACGACGCCGGTGCCCCTGGTCGTCGCCATCCAGCGAGGCTAGCGGCGGGCCTTCGCAGTGGCTCGGTCGTTGGCCTTCTGGATGCCCTCGACGAGCTCGTCCTTCGTCATGCGGGAGCGGCCGCTGACGCCGAGGCGCTTGGCGACCTCGAGCAGGTGGGCCTTGGTGGCGTTGGCGTCGACGCCGCCGGCGGTGGGGTGAGGGTCGTCGCGGCCGCCCTCGGCATGGGCGTCGGAGGGGCCCTTGTGCGCCTTCGGCTCCCAGTGGTCGCCGACCTTCTCGTGGGTGTGCTTCAGCGACGACAGGGCGGTGCGGTGCGCCCGCTCGCCGTCGCCGTACTCCGCGATCGCCGAGTCGAGCGTGGCGCCGTAGGTCTCCTGGGCCTTCCGGTCGGAGCGCTGGATCGTGCTGGGCATGTCCTCGACGCGGGTCCTCGGCATGCGGCACATGGTCCGCCGGTCGCCGCCCGGCCGCACGTCGTCGTGACGCGGATTTCGGCCCGGGCCGGGGGCTGTGCGACACTGGTCGAAGCCAAAGACCGCTGGTCGACGACGTGCTCGCACGCCGTCCGAAGGTCGCACCGAGGTGCGGCGTCCCGCGCAGGTGATCGAGCGAGACCCGGGCCCTGCCCGGTTCCACGCCCCGACGCCAGCGCGCCGGGGCGTTCGTGCGTCCGGGGCCCCTTCACGCCAGCACGATCGTGTGGAAGGAGGCCCAGTGGCACGACCCGACAAGCAGGCGGCCGTCGCCGAGCTCACGGAGAAGTTCCAGAGCTCGAACGCGGCGGTCCTGACGGAGTACCGCGGGCTCACCGTCGCCCAGCTCACGCAGCTGCGCGCGAAGATCAGTGAGCACGCGACGTACGCCGTCGTGAAGAACACCCTGACCGGCATCGCGGCGAAGAACGCCGGTGTCACGGCGTTCGACGGGCAGCTCAACGGCCCCTCGGCGATCGCCTTCGTGACCGGTGACGCGGTCGAGACCGCCAAGGCCATCCGCGACTTCGCCAAGGACTTCCCGGCGCTGGTCGTGCGTGGCGGTGTGCTCGACGGCAACACCCTCACCGCGGACGACGTCCGCAAGCTCGCCGACCTGGAGCCGCGCGAGGTCCTCCTCGCCAAGCTGGCCGGCGCGATGAAGGCGTCGATGAGCGGCGCCGCGGCGCTGTTCGCGGCACCGCTGGCGCAGACCGCACGCGTCGTCGACGCGCTGCGCCAGAAGCAGGAGCAGCAGGAGCAGCAGGGCTGACCGCCCGACCCATCACACCGGGCGAGCCCGCCCACCGACCGGAAGGAACGCCGACATGGCGAAGCTGAGCACCGACGAGCTCCTTGACTCATTCAAGGAGATGACCCTGATCGAGCTCTCCGAGTTCGTGAAGAAGTTCGAGGAGACCTTCGAGGTCACCGCGGCAGCCCCCGTGGCCGTCGCCGCCGCTGGCGGCGCCGCTGGTGGCGCCGCCGCCGAGGCCGTCGAGGAGCAGGACGAGTTCGACGTCGTCCTCGAGGCGGCCGGCGACAAGAAGATCCAGGTCATCAAGGAGGTGCGCGCCCTCACCAGCCTCGGCCTGAAGGAGGCCAAGGACCTGGTCGACGGCGCCCCGAAGACCGTCCTGGAGAAGGTCGACAAGGCCGCGGCCGACAAGGCCAAGGAGCAGCTCGAGGGCGCCGGCGCCAAGGTCACCGTCAAGTGACCCGAGCCTGACCCAGCTCCCCAGCACGACCAGAGGGGCCGTCCCGCAGCGCGGGGCGGCCCTTCGTCGTCCCCGCCGGCCCCGCCGGCCCTAGGTGTCGGCGCGCAGCGCCCGGACCATGTGCTGCAGCGCGCCGAACGCCTGGGCGCGCTCGGTCTCGGTCAGCCCGTCCAGCATCCGCAGCTCGACCGCCCGCACCGCCGTGCTGGCCCGCTCGAGGGACCGCCGGCCCCTCGGGGTCACCCGGGCGGGCAGCGCCTTGCCGACCGCGGCCTCGGCGGGCCGCGTGACGAGCCCGTCGCGCTCCATCGCCTGCAGCAGCACGTTCATGGACTGCCGCGTGACGAACGCCCCGCGGGCCAGCTCCGAGCTCGACAGCCCGGGTCGCTGGGCGAGCAGCTCCAGGCAGGAGTACTGCGTGATGCTCAGCCCGAGCGGTTGCAGCGCCTGCTCCATCGCCGCGCGCAGCGCGCTCGACGCCTCCTTCAGCAGGTACCCCAGCGACGTCCCGAGGTCGATGCCCGTCGCGTCTTGCGCCATGTCAGGAGTCTGACATACGGTGGTCTTTGTCAGAGAGACTGACACGACCCCGAGGAGCACGCCGTGCCGGTGACCGGACCCGACTTCATCTCCCTCCAGGCGCGCGACCTCGCCGCCTCGCAGGCCTTCTACGAGCACTACCTCGGCCTGGTGCGCTCGCCGACCGGCCCGCCGCACGCCGTCGTCTTCGACACCACGCCGATCGCGTTCGCGCTCCGCGACGTGGTGGCGGGCACCGACCTGGGCGCCGCCCCGCAGCCCGGGGTGGGGGTGGCGGTCTGGTTGCACGCCACCGACGTGCAGCAGATCCACGACGCCCTGGACGCCGACGGCCGGCGCATCGTGTCGGCACCCGTCGACGGCCCGTTCGGGCGCACCTTCACGTTCGCCGACCCCGACGGCTACCACGTGACGCTGCACGACCGGGCCTGAGCGGCGCGGTCAGGCCACCGACCGCAGCTCGCGGTCCAGCGGCCAGGGGTTGGGGCGGCACCCCTGCAGGCTCTTCGACTGCTGCTGCATCACCGGCGCCCGGGCACCCGCGCGCGGGCAGGTGGCGTGGTGCAGCCCGAGCCAGTGCCCGGTCTCGTGCAGCAGCACCATCCGGCGGTAGTCGGCGAGCGACCCGGTGAAGGGCGTCGAACCGCCGCGCCAGCGGGACTGGTTCACCACGACGTACCGCCCCACCCGGCAGCTGTACCGCACCGAGCACGACGCGGAGAACGACGGCATCGTGCGGGCCTGCGCCAGCACCAGGGTGAGGTCGCCGCCGTCGGCGACCCGGCGGAAGCGGTGGTGCGCCGCCCGCCAGCCCCGCTGGTCCGCGTAGATGGCGGCCGCCGTCGTCGTGAACCGCTCGACGGGGTACGTGACGTGCCCACGGGTGCGCACCGCGTAGGTGTGCAGCGTGTAGACGTCGACCGGCGCGACCCGCGCGGTGGTGGCCCGCACGCCGGGTCGGGCGGCGACCACGACGCGGTAGCGGGCGGTGCCTCGGGTGGCCGGCAGGCGCACCCGGACGTCGAGGGCACCGTCGCGCACGGCGACGTCGCGCACCGCGCGCCAGTTCCCGGCCCTGCGCCGCTCGAGCCGCACCACGCCGTGCGGCGGGGCGGGGGAGACGGTGCCCCGCAGCCGCCAGCTGCTGCCGGTGCGGCCGGCTCGGGCCGCGCTCAGCGTCACCTGGTAGGTCGCCGCGCGGGCCACGGCCGCGGCCTCGCGCCGTGCCGGGGCTGCCGGTGCGCCGGCCGCCGCGCTCGTCGGCGTCGTCGCCACGACTAGGCCCGTGAGCAGCGCGAGCAGGCAGGCGAGCGGCGTCTGGAGCCTCGGGGGAGTGCCGTGCGTCATCGTCCGATCGTCCTGCCGGGACGACGCGCCGTCCACGGGTTCGCGGGATGCGCTTGACGCGGGGAGCACCTCGCGCCATCCTCGTGGCGGTCCTCCAGGCAGCGCAGCCCGAGCAGGTTTCTTTTTGCGCGCCCGTTGAGGTATGCTCACACTTTGCGCTGCCTTCTCCCCACCCGTCATCCGGAACGGCTCTCCAGTCAGCCCGGGGGCCGGGGCGATCGGCGTGCGCAGTGAACGCACCTCAGGTCAGTGGAAGGACCCTCCTTGGCTGCCTCGCGCACCGCCCCCGCGACGTCCTCAGCTCGTACGGCCTCCGGCCGTGTCTCGTTCGGCAAGATCCACGAACCACTGGAGGTCCCCGACCTCCTGGCCCTGCAGACCGAGTCCTTCGACTGGCTGCTCGGCAACGACCGCTGGCTGGGCCGCGTGGCCGCCGGCGCCGGTGACAGCAACATCCACGAGAAGTCCGGCCTCGAGGAGATCTTCGAGGAGATCTCGCCCATCGAGGACTTCTCCGGGTCGATGTCGCTCAGCTTCCGCGACCACCGCTTCGAGCCGCCCAAGTACTCGATCGACGAGTGCAAGGAGCGGGACATGACCTACGCCGCCCCGCTCTTCGTCACCGCCGAGTTCATGAACACCAACACCGGCGAGATCAAGAGCCAGACGGTGTTCATGGGCGACTTCCCGCTCATGACCGAGCGCGGCACCTTCGTCGTGAACGGCACCGAGCGCGTCGTCGTGTCGCAGCTCGTCCGCTCGCCGGGCGTCTACTTCGAGCGCCAGCTCGACAAGACCTCCGACAAGGACGTCTTCACCGCCAAGGTCATCCCGAGCCGCGGCGCGTGGCTCGAGTTCGAGATCGACAAGCGCGACATGGTCGGCGTCCGCATCGACCGCAAGCGCAAGCAGTCGGTCACGGTGCTGCTGAAGGCGCTGGGCTGGACCGAGGCGCAGATCCTCGAGGAGTTCGGCGAGTACGAGTCGATGCGCCAGACCCTGGAGAAGGACCACACGTCCGGCCAGGACGACGCGCTGCTCGACATCTACCGCAAGCTGCGGCCGGGCGAGCCCCCGACCCGCGAGGCGGCGCAGGCGCTGCTCGACAACCTGTACTTCAACCCGAAGCGCTACGACCTGGCGCGCGTCGGCCGGTACAAGATCAACAAGAAGCTCGGCACGAACATGCCGACGAACGCCAGCACGCTGGCCGTCGACGACGTCGTCGCCGCGATCCGCTTCCTGGTGAGCCTGCACGCCGGCGTCGCCACCATGCCCGGCGTGAAGCAGGACCAGCCGGTCGACCTCCGGGTCGAGGTCGACGACATCGACCACTTCGGCAACCGTCGCCTGCGCACGGTCGGCGAGCTCATCCAGAACCAGGTCCGCACCGGCCTGTCCCGCATGGAGCGCGTCGTCCGCGAGCGCATGACCACGCAGGACGTCGAGGCCATCACGCCGCAGACCCTGATCAACATCCGGCCGGTCGTCGCCTCCATCAAGGAGTTCTTCGGCACCAGCCAGCTGTCGCAGTTCATGGACCAGACCAACCCGATCGCCGGCCTGACGCACAAGCGTCGCCTCTCGGCGCTCGGCCCGGGTGGTCTGTCCCGTGACCGCGCCGGCTTCGAGGTGCGCGACGTGCACCCCTCGCACTACGGCCGCATGTGCCCGATCGAGACCCCCGAGGGCCCGAACATCGGCCTCATCGGCTCGCTCGCCACGTACGCGCGCATCAACGCGTTCGGCTTCGTCGAGACGCCGTACCGCAAGGTCGTCGACGGTCGGGTCACCGACGACGTCGACTACCTGACGGCGGACGAGGAGGACGAGCAGGTCATCGCCCAGGCGAACGCCCCGCTCACCGACGACGGCACGTACGTCGAGGACATGGTCACCGTCCGCACCAAGGGCGGCGAGGTCGAGCTGGTCGCGCCGTCCGAGGTCACGTACATGGACGTCGCGGCCCGGCAGATGGTGTCGGCCGCCACGGCGATGATCCCGTTCCTCGAGCACGACGACGTGAACCGCGCGCTCATGGGCTCGAACATGCAGCGTCAGGCGGTGCCGCTGGTCAAGGCCGAGGCGCCGCTGGTCGGCACCGGCATGGAGCACCGCGCCGCGCTCGACAGCGGCGACGTCGTCCGGGCCGAGAAGCCGGGCGTCGTGCAGGAGGTCTCGGCCGACACGGTCACCGTGGCGAACGACGACGGCACCAGCTCCACCTACCGGGTGGCGAAGTTCCGTCGCTCCAACCAGGGCACCTCGTACAACCAGCGCTCGGCGGTCGAGGAGGGCGCGCGGGTCGAGGCCGGCAGCCTGATCGCCGACGGCCCGTCCACCGACGGCGGCGAGATGGCCCTCGGGCGCAACCTGCTCGTGGCCTTCATGCCGTGGGAGGGGCACAACTACGAGGACGCGATCATCCTCAGCCAGCGCGTGGTGCAGGACGACCTGCTCTCCTCGATCCACATCGAGGAGCACGAGGTCGACGCCCGCGACACCAAGCTGGGCCCCGAGGAGATCACCCGCGACATCCCGAACGTCTCCGAGGAGGTCCTCGCGGACCTCGACGAGCGCGGCATCATCCGCATCGGGGCCGAGGTCCGCGACGGCGACCTCCTCGTCGGCAAGGTCACGCCCAAGGGCGAGACCGAGCTGACGCCGGAGGAGCGGCTGCTGCGCGCGATCTTCGGCGAGAAGGCGCGCGAGGTGCGCGACACCTCCCTCAAGGTGCCCCACGGCGAGACCGGCACGGTCATCGGCGTGAAGGTGTTCGACCGCGAGGAGGGCGACGAGCTGCCCCCGGGCGTCAACCAGCTGGTGCGCGTCTACGTCGCGAACAAGCGCAAGATCACCGACGGCGACAAGCTCGCCGGCCGGCACGGCAACAAGGGCGTCATCTCCAAGATCCTGCCGGTCGAGGACATGCCGTTCCTGGCCGACGGCACCGCGGTCGACGTCGTCCTGAACCCGCTCGGCGTGCCGAGCCGGATGAACGTCGGGCAGGTGCTGGAGACGCACCTCGGCTGGGTCGCCTCGCGCGGCTGGAAGGTCGAGGGCTCGCCGGAGTGGTCGAAGCAGATGAAGGCCGACGCGCTCGAGGCGCCCCCGGGCACCCGGGTCGCGTCGCCGGTGTTCGACGGCGCGCACGAGGACGAGATCATCGGGCTGCTCGACAGCACCCTGAAGACCCGCGACGGCGACCGCCTGGTCGACGGCACGGGCAAGGGCCAGCTGTTCGACGGCCGCACCGGCGACCCGTTCCCCGAGCCGGTCTCGGTCGGCTACATGTACATCCTGAAGCTGCACCACCTGGTCGACGACAAGATCCACGCCCGCTCGACCGGCCCGTACTCGATGATCACGCAGCAGCCCCTGGGTGGTAAGGCCCAGTTCGGCGGCCAGCGGTTCGGCGAGATGGAGGTGTGGGCGCTGGAGGCCTACGGCGCGGCCTACGCGCTGCAGGAGCTGCTCACGATCAAGTCCGACGACGTCACCGGCCGCGTGAAGGTCTACGAGGCCATCGTCAAGGGCGAGAACATCCCCGAGCCGGGCATCCCCGAGTCCTTCAAGGTGCTCATCAAGGAGATGCAGTCGCTGTGCCTGAACGTCGAGGTGCTGAGCAGCGACGGCACGATGATCGAGCTGCGTGACAGCGACGAGGACGTCTTCCGCGCTGCGGAGGAGCTGGGCATCGACCTGTCGCGGCGCGAGCCCAGCAGCGTCGAAGAGGTCTGACGCCACCGCCGGCGGGCCGCAGGTGCGGCCCGCCGGCACCGGCCACCACACGCACTACAGAGTTCGAACTCTGAAAGAAGGAAATCTTGCTCGACGTCAACTTCTTTGACGAGATCCGCATCGGCCTGGCCACTGCCGACGAGATCCGCCAGTGGTCCCACGGCGAGGTCAAGAAGCCGGAGACCATCAACTACCGCACCCTGAAGCCGGAGAAGGACGGGCTCTTCTGCGAGAAGATCTTCGGTCCCACCCGCGACTGGGAGTGCTACTGCGGCAAGTACAAGCGCGTCCGCTTCAAGGGCATCATCTGCGAGCGCTGCGGTGTCGAGGTCACGCGCGCCAAGGTCCGTCGTGAGCGCATGGGCCACATCGAGCTGGCCGCCCCGGTCACCCACATCTGGTACTTCAAGGGTGTCCCGAGCCGGCTCGGCTACCTGCTCGACCTCGCCCCGAAGGACCTCGAGAAGGTCATCTACTTCGCGGCCTACATGATCACGAAGGTCGACGTCGAGGCGCGGCACCGCGACCTGCCCTCGCTCGAGGCCCAGATCGAGGTCGAGAAGCAGGAGGTCGAGAAGCGCCGCGACAGCGACGTCGAGCACCAGGCCAAGAAGCTCGAGGAGGACCTCGCGACGCTCGAGGCCGAGGGCGCCAAGGCCGACGCGCGCCGCAAGGTGCGCGAGCAGGCCGAGCGCGGCATGAACCAGATCCGCAAGCGGGCCGACGCCGAGATCGAGCGCCTGTCCGCCGTGTGGGACCGCTTCAAGAACCTCAAGGTCCAGGACCTCGAGGGCGACGAGGTGCTCTACCGCGAGATGCGTGACCGGTTCGGCCTGTACTTCGAGGGCAGCATGGGCGCCGCGGCGATCCAGAACCGCCTCGAGACGTTCGACCTCGACGCCGAGGCCGAGTCGCTGCGCGAGACCATCGCCACCGGCCGCGGCCAGAAGAAGATCCGCGCGCTGAAGCGGCTCAAGGTCGTGTCGGCGTTCCTGACGACGCGCAACTCGCCCATGGGCATGGTGCTCGACTGCGTCCCGGTCATCCCGCCGGACCTGCGCCCGATGGTGCAGCTCGACGGCGGCCGGTTCGCGACGTCCGACCTGAACGACCTGTACCGCCGCGTCATCAACCGCAACAACCGCCTGAAGCGGCTGCTCGACCTCGGTGCGCCCGAGATCATCGTGAACAACGAGAAGCGGATGCTGCAGGAGGCCGTCGACGCGCTGTTCGACAACGGCCGCCGCGGCCGGCCGGTCACCGGTCCGGGCAACCGCCCGCTGAAGTCGCTGTCCGACATGCTCAAGGGCAAGCAGGGCCGGTTCCGCCAGAACCTGCTCGGCAAGCGCGTCGACTACTCGGGCCGCTCGGTCATCGTCGTCGGCCCGCAGCTCAAGCTGCACCAGTGCGGTCTGCCGAAGCAGATGGCGCTCGAGCTGTTCAAGCCGTTCGTCATGAAGCGGCTGGTCGACCTCAACCACGCGCAGAACATCAAGTCCGCCAAGCGCATGGTCGAGCGCGGTCGGTCCGTGGTGTGGGACGTGCTCGAGGAGGTCATCACCGAGCACCCGGTGCTGCTGAACCGCGCACCGACCCTGCACCGCCTGGGCATCCAGGCCTTCGAGCCGCAGCTGGTCGAGGGCAAGGCCATCCAGATCCACCCGCTCGTCTGCTCGGCGTTCAACGCCGACTTCGACGGCGACCAGATGGCGGTGCACCTGCCGCTGTCGGCCGAGGCCCAGGCCGAGGCGCGCGTGCTGATGCTCTCGAGCAACAACATCCTCAAGCCGGCCGACGGTCGCCCCGTGACCATGCCCACCCAGGACATGATCATCGGGCTGTTCCACCTGACGACGGCGAACGAGGAGTCCCCGGGCCAGGGTCGTGCGTTCGGCACGCTGGCCGAGGCGCTCATGGCGTACGACGCCCGCGAGCTGGGGCTCGGCTCCAGCATCAAGGTGCGCCTGCCCGGCGTCCGGCCGCCGCACGACGTCGACGTCCCGGAGGGCTGGGAGGAGGGTGACGCGCTCATCCTCGAGACCACCCTGGGCCGCGCGCTCTTCAACGAGACGCTGCCCGAGGACTACGCGTTCGTGAACGAGCCGGTCGACAAGAAGAAGCTGTCGCAGATCGTGAACGACCTGGCCGAGCGGTACCCGAAGGTCCAGGTCGCCGCGACGCTCGACGCGCTGAAGGAGGCCGGCTTCCACTGGGGCACCCGCTCCGGCACCACGGTGTCGATCGCGGACGTCGTCACGCCCCCGCGCAAGCAGGAGATCCTCGACCAGTACGAGGGCAAGGCCGCCAAGGTCCAGGGCCAGTACGACCGTGGTCTGATCACCGACGACGAGCGCCGTCAGGAGCTCATCGAGATCTGGACCCAGGCGACGAACGAGGTCGCCAAGGAGATGGAGGCCAACCTCCCGGCCAGCAACCCCATCAACCGGATGATCGCGTCCGGCGCCCGGGGCAACTGGATGCAGGTGCGCCAGATCGCCGGCATGCGCGGCCTGGTGGCCAACCCGAAGGGCGAGATCATCCCGCGCCCGGTGAAGTCCAACTTCCGTGAGGGCTTCTCGGTCACGGAGTACTTCATCTCCAGCCACGGTGCCCGCAAGGGTCTGGCCGACACGGCGCTGCGCACGGCCGACTCCGGGTACCTCACCCGGCGCCTGGTCGACGTGTCGCAGGACGTCATCGTCCGCGAGACCGACTGCGGCACCGAGCGCGGGTTCGTCCTGCCGATCGCGGTCGAGAACAGCGACGGCACGCTGCGCGAGCACGACGACGTCGAGAGCAGCGTGTACGCACGCACGCTCGCGGCGGACGTCGTGGTCGACGGCGAGACCGTCGTCCCGGCCGGCACCGACCTCGGTGACGAGTCGATCGACGAGCTGATCTCGCGCGGCGTGCGGGAGGTCAAGGTCCGCTCGGTCCTGACCTGCCAGTCCAAGGTCGGCACCTGCGCGATGTGCTACGGCCGGTCGCTGGCCGCCGGGCACCTCGTCGACATCGGTGAGGCCGTCGGCATCGTCGCGGCCCAGTCGATCGGCGAGCCCGGCACGCAGCTCACGATGCGCACGTTCCACACCGGCGGCGTCGCGGGTGACGACATCACCCACGGCCTGCCCCGCGTGGTCGAGCTCTTCGAGGCCCGGACGCCGAAGGGCGTCGCACCGATCGCCGAGGCGACCGGCCGGATCACCATCGAGGACACCGACAAGACGCGGCGGATCGTGCTGACGCCGGACGACGGCTCCGAGGAGCACGCCTTCCCGGTGTCGCGTCGCTCGCGGCTGCTCGTGGCCGACGGCGACCACGTCGAGGTGGGCACCAAGCTCATCCAGGGCGCGATCGACCCGAAGCAGGTCCTGCGCATCCTCGGCCCGCGTGCGGTGCAGACCCACCTGGTCGACGAGGTGCAGGAGGTCTACCGCTCGCAGGGCGTGTCGATCCACGACAAGCACATCGAGGTCATCGTCCGGCAGATGCTGCGCCGGGTGACGATCATCGAGTCCGGCGACGCCGAGCTGCTGCCCGGCGAGATGGCCGAGCGCGGTCGCTTCGAGGCGGAGAACCGCCGCGTCGTGGCCGAGGGCGGTCAGCCGGCGTCGGGTCGTCCCGAGCTCCTCGGCATCACGAAGGCGTCGCTCGCGACCGACTCGTGGCTGTCGGCGGCCTCCTTCCAGGAGACCACCCGGGTGCTCACGGACGCCGCGATCAACGGCCGCAGCGACCCGTTGCTCGGCCTCAAGGAGAACGTCATCCTCGGCAAGCTCATCCCGGCGGGTACCGGTCTTCCCCGGTACCGCAACGTCCGGGTGGAGCCCACCGAGGAGGCCAAGGCCCTCATGTACGCCATGCCCGGGTACGAGGACATCGACTTCGCGCCGTTCGGCGCGGGGTCGGGCCAGGCGGTGCCGCTCGAGGACCTCGACCTCGGCGACTACCGCGGCTGACCGGTCCCGGCGCGACCCCCGGGTCAGGGAATCCCTGACCCGGGGGTCGCGTTTTGACCATCGGTGAGCACGGCGAGTATCTTGGATCGTCGTGCCCGGGGTGACCCGGGCTCTTGTGCGTCGCTCCCACTCAGCGGAGCCGGGCGCCGGCCGACACTCCCGACCGCGGGGGCCACAGGCAGCACGACCGCACGAACCCCGAAGCAGTTGTTCGCCAGAGACGGAGAAGCAGTGCCCACGATCCAGCAGCTGGTCCGCAAGGGCCGGCAGGACAAGGTCACCAAGACCAAGACCCCCGCGCTGAAGGGGAGCCCTCAGCGGCGTGGCGTGTGCACGCGCGTCTACACGACCACCCCGAAGAAGCCGAACTCGGCGCTGCGCAAGGTGGCCCGCGTGCGGCTCACCAGCGGCATCGAGGTCACGGCGTACATCCCGGGCGTCGGGCACAACCTCCAGGAGCACTCGATCGTGCTCGTCCGCGGCGGCCGGGTGAAGGACCTCCCCGGCGTCCGCTACAAGATCGTCCGCGGGTCGCTCGACACGCAGGGTGTCCGTGGCCGCAAGCAGGCTCGCAGCCGGTACGGCGCGAAGAAGGAGAAGAGCTGACATGCCTCGCAAGGGCCCCGCGCCGAAGCGGCCGCTGGTCGTCGACCCGGTCTTCAACTCCCCGCTGGTCACCCAGCTGGTGAACAAGATCCTCCTCGACGGCAAGAAGTCCGTCGCCGAGAAGATCGTCTACGGCGCCCTCGAGGGTGCACGCGACAAGACGGGCAGCGACCCGGTCGTGACGCTCAAGCGCGCCCTCGACAACGTGAAGCCGGCCCTCGAGGTCCGCTCGCGTCGCGTCGGTGGCGCCACGTACCAGGTGCCGGTCGAGGTGCGGGCGAGCCGCTCCACCACGCTGGCGCTGCGCTGGCTGGTCAACTTCTCGCGCGACCGCCGCGAGAAGACCATGACCGAGCGCCTCATGAACGAGATCCTCGACGCCAGCAACGGCCTCGGTGCCGCGGTGAAGCGCCGCGAGGACATGCACAAGATGGCGGAGTCGAACAAGGCCTTCGCCCACTACCGCTGGTGACCCTCGGGTCCCGCGGTTCCAGAGTCTGACGACGACAGCAGCAGGGAAGAAGAGACGCTGTGGCACAGGACGTGCTGACCGACCTCACGAAGGTCCGCAACATCGGCATCATGGCGCACATCGACGCCGGCAAGACCACCACCACCGAGCGGGTCCTGTTCTACACCGGGATCAACTACAAGATCGGTGAGGTGCACGACGGCGCCGCCACGATGGACTGGATGGAGCAGGAGCAGGAGCGCGGCATCACCATCACGTCGGCCGCGACGACCTGCTTCTGGGAGGGCACCCAGTTCAACATCATCGACACCCCCGGCCACGTGGACTTCACGGTCGAGGTCGAGCGTTCGCTGCGCGTCCTCGACGGCGCGGTCGCGGTGTTCGACGGCAAGGAGGGCGTCGAGCCCCAGTCCGAGACGGTGTGGCGCCAGGCGGACAAGTACAACGTCCCCCGCGTCTGCTTCGTCAACAAGATGGACAAGCTCGGTGCGGACTTCTTCTTCACCGTGCAGACCATCAAGGACCGCCTCGGTGCCAAGCCGCTGCCGATCCAGCTGCCGATCGGTGCCGAGAACGACTTCATCGGCGTCATCGACCTGATCTACATGCGTGCGCTCACCTGGCGCGGCGACACCGGCAAGGGCGAGGCCTACACGATCGAGGAGATCCCGGCCGAGCTGCGCGAGCAGGCCGAGGAGTACCGCCACGCCCTGATCGAGACGGTCGCCGAGTCCGACGAGGCGCTGCTCGACAAGTACGCCGGCGGCGAGGAGCTCAGCCCTGAGGAGATCAAGGGCGCGATCCGCAAGCTGACGATCGCCGGCGACCTCTACCCGGTGATGTGCGGCTCGGCGTTCAAGAACAAGGGCGTGCAGCCCATGCTCGACGCCGTCGTCGACTACCTGCCCTCGCCGCTCGACGTCCCGCCGATGATCGGCCACGACGTGCGCAACGAGGAGCAGGAGATCATCCGCAAGCCCGACGCGACGGAGCCGTTCTCGGCGCTGGCGTTCAAGGTCGCCTCGCACCCGTTCTTCGGCAAGCTGACGTACGTCCGGGTGTACTCGGGCCACGTCGCGTCCGGCTCGGGTGTCATCAACTCGACCAAGGGCCGCAAGGAGCGCATCGGCAAGCTGTTCCAGATGCACTCCAACAAGGAGAACCCGGTCGAGGACGCCACCGCGGGCCACATCTACGCGATGATCGGCCTGAAGGACACCACGACCGGCGACACCCTGTGCGACCCGACCAACCAGGTCGTGCTCGAGTCGATGACCTTCCCGGACCCGGTCATCTCGGTGGCCATCGAGCCGAAGACGAAGGGCGACCAGGAGAAGCTGGGCACCGCGATCCAGAAGCTCGCCGAGGAGGACCCGACCTTCCAGGTGCAGCAGGACGAGGAGACCGGCCAGACCATCATCAAGGGCATGGGCGAGCTCCACCTCGACATCCTCGTCGACCGCATGCGGCGCGAGTTCAAGGTCGAGGCGAACGTCGGCAAGCCCCAGGTCGCCTACCGCGAGACCATCCGTCGCGAGGTCGTGAAGATCGACTACACGCACAAGAAGCAGACGGGTGGCTCGGGCCAGTACGCGAAGGTGCAGATGACCTTCGCGCCGCTGGTCTCCGAGGACGGCGCGATGTACGAGTTCGAGAACAAGGTCACCGGTGGCCGCGTCCCGCGCGAGTACATCCCCAGCGTCGACCACGGCATCCAGGACGCCATGCAGCTCGGCGTGCTGGCCGGCTACCCGCTGGTGGGCATCAAGGCGACCCTGCTCGACGGTGCCGCCCACGACGTCGACTCCTCGGAGATGGCCTTCAAGATCGCCGGCTCGATGATCCTGAAGGAGGCCGTGCGCAAGGCAGACCCCGTGCTGCTCGAGCCGGTCATGGCCGTCGAGGTGCGCACGCCCGAGGACTACATGGGCGACGTCATCGGCGACCTCAACAGCCGTCGCGGCCAGATCCAGTCGATGGAGGACGCCAGCGGCACCAAGGTCGTGAAGGCCCTCGTCCCGCTGTCCGAGATGTTCGGCTACGTTGGCGACCTGCGGTCCAAGACCCAGGGTCGTGCCAACTACAGCATGCAGTTCGACTCCTACGCCGAGGTTCCCCGGAACGTCGCGGAGGAGATCATCAAGAAGTCCCGGGGCGAGTGACCTGGCTCCGCCAGGTCACCCACCCCACCCAAGCCGGCCGCACCGACCTTTGATCTGCGGCTCCACAACCCCAGTGTCCTGAGGAGGACCCCAGTGGCGAAGGCCAAGTTCGAGCGGACGAAGCCGCACGTCAACATCGGCACCATCGGTCACATCGACCACGGTAAGACGACGCTGACGGCCGCGATCACCAAGGTGCTGCACGACAAGTACCCGAACCTCAACGAGGCGTCGGCGTTCGACCAGATCGACAAGGCGCCCGAAGAGAAGCAGCGCGGCATCACGATCTCGATCGCGCACGTCGAGTACCAGACCGAGAAGCGTCACTACGCGCACGTCGACTGCCCCGGGCACGCCGACTACATCAAGAACATGATCACCGGTGCGGCGCAGATGGACGGCGCCATCCTGGTGGTCGCCGCGACCGACGGCCCCATGCCGCAGACCAAGGAGCACGTGCTCCTGGCCCGCCAGGTCGGCGTCCCCTACATCGTGGTGGCGCTGAACAAGGCCGACATGGTCGACGACGAGGAGATCCTCGAGCTCGTCGAGATGGAGGTCCGCGAGCTGCTGTCCGCCTACGAGTTCCCGGGCGACGACCTGCCGGTCGTGCGCGTCTCGGCGCTGAAGGCGCTCGAGGGCGACGCCGAGTGGGGCAACAAGCTCATGGAGCTCATGGACGCGGTCGACGAGTCGATCCCGCAGCCCGTGCGCGACGTCGAGAAGCCCTTCCTCATGCCGATCGAGGACGTCTTCACGATCACCGGCCGCGGCACCGTCGTGACCGGTCGCATCGAGCGCGGCATCCTCAAGGTCAACGAGGAGGTCGAGATCGTGGGCATCCGCGAGAAGAACTCCAAGACGACCGTCACCGGCATCGAGATGTTCCGCAAGCTCCTCGACGAGGGCCAGGCGGGCGAGAACGTCGGCCTGCTGCTTCGCGGTCTCAAGCGCGAGGACGTGGAGCGCGGCCAGGTCGTGTGCAAGCCGGGTTCCATCACCCCGCACACGAACTTCGACGCCAACGTCTACATCCTGTCCAAGGACGAGGGTGGCCGGCACACGCCGTTCTACGGCAACTACCGCCCCCAGTTCTACTTCCGCACGACCGACGTGACCGGCGTCGTGACCCTCCCCGAGGGCACCGAGATGGTCATGCCGGGCGACAACACGGAGATGGCCGTCGAGCTGATCCAGCCGATCGCCATGGACGAGGGCATGGGCTTCACCATCCGCGAGGGTGGCCGCACCGTCGGTGCGGGCCGCGTCACCAAGATCGCGAAGTGACCCGGCGCGGTCGCTGACCGCGCTGGACAGCACCACCAGAGGGGCCCGGGCGCCTGCCCGGGCCCCTCTGCCGTGCTCCGCCCGCAGCGGGGGAGCACACGCGGATTGGCCAAGAGCGCAGGTGCTCTGGCAGACTATCCAGGTTGCTCGACGCGCCCCGGCGCTCGCTGACCACCACGCGGTGGGCGGCGGCCCGAGGCCCGGCCCCCAGGGGCTCGGGGTGCGCGTCGACGTCCGGCTCAGGCCGGCGGGCGACGATCCCAGCAGGTCGGAGGGGTGGGTGCCGAGAGGCGCCGGCTCCGCCGCGTGGCGCTTAGGCGACACGCCCGACCTCGGGGGTCGGCGGCCACACCCGGAGCGGCTCCCGCCGTCCCGGGACGACAGCAGCGGTACGACGAGAGAGAGCTCCACGAAACGATGGCGGGACAGAAGATCCGCATCCGGCTGAAGTCCTATGACCACGAGGTCATCGACAGCTCGGCGCGCAAGATCGTCGACACGGTGACCCGCGCGGGCGCGACGGTCGTCGGCCCGGTGCCGCTGCCGACGGAGAAGAACGTCTACTGCGTCATCCGGTCGCCGCATAAGTACAAGGACAGCCGCGAGCACTTCGAGATGCGCACCCACAAGCGCCTCATCGACATCATCGACCCCACGCCGAAGGCGGTGGACTCGCTCATGCGACTCGACCTGCCGGCGGACGTGAACATCGAGATCAAGCTCTGAGGACCCAGAACCCATGACCAAGCAGATCCAGGGCGTCCTGGGCGAGAAGCTCGGCATGACGCAGGTGTGGGACGAGGCCGGCAAGCTCGTGCCGGTCACCGTCGTCTCCGCGTCGCCGAACGTCGTCACCCAGGTCCGTACCTCCGACAGCGACGGCTACGAGGCCGTCCAGATCGCGTACGGCGCGATCGACCCTCGCAAGGTGAACCAGCCCTCGGCCGGTCACTTCGCGAAGGCCGGTGTCACCCCGCGTCGCCACCTGGTCGAGCTGCGCACCACCGATGCCGGTGAGTACGCCCTCGGCCAGGAAGTCACCGTCGAGATCTTCGCCGCCGGCCAGAAGGTCGACGTCGTCGGCACCACCAAGGGCAAGGGCACCGCGGGCGTCATGAAGCGTCACGGCTTCCACGGCGTCGGCGCCTCCCACGGTGCGCACCGCAACCACCGCAAGCCCGGCTCGATCGGTGGCGCCTCGACGCCCGGTCGCGTCTTCAAGGGCCTGAAGATGGCCGGTCGCATGGGCCACGTGCGCATGACCACCCAGAACCTGACGGTCCACGCCGTCGACGCCGAGCGCGGTCTGCTGCTCATCAAGGGCGCCGTCCCCGGCCCCCGCGGCGGCGTCGTGCTCGTGAAGACCGCCGCCAAGCTCGTGAAGGGGGCCTGAAGGTGACCACCATCGACGTCCTCTCGCCGACCGGTGAGAAGTCCGGCACCGTCGACCTGCCCGCCGAGGTCTTCGACGTGCAGGCGAACATCCCGCTGATGCACCAGGTCGTCGTGGCCCAGCAGGCCGCGGCTCGCCAGGGCACGCACTCGACGAAGACCCGTGGCGAGGTCAGCGGTGGCGGTCGCAAGCCCTACCGCCAGAAGGGCACCGGTCGCGCCCGCCAGGGCTCGACGCGCGCGCCGCAGTTCACCGGTGGTGGCGTCGTCCACGGCCCGCAGCCGCGCGACTACAGCCAGCGCACGCCCAAGAAGATGAAGGCGGCCGCCCTGCGCGGTGCGCTCTCCGACCGGGCCCGCGCCGACCGCATCCACGTGCTGTCCGCCCTGCTCGACGGCGACGCCCCCTCGACGAAGTCGGTCATCACGGCGCTCGGCCACGTGAGCGACCGGCGCAGCCTGCTGGTGGTCGTGGACCGCACCGACGAGCTGGGCTGGAAGAGCCTGCGCAACGTCGACCGCGCGCACGCCATCGCGCCCGATCAGCTGAACACCTACGACGTCCTCTGCGCCGACGCGGTGGTCTTCACCTCCGCGGCGCTCGAGACGTTCCTGGCCGGCCCGGCCACCGGTCGCGGCGCCAAGGCCGTGGCCACCGAGTCCGAGGCCGTCGAGCTCTCGAAGGAGGCGGCGAAGTGACCGCTCTGCAGAAGGACCCGCGCGACATCCTGCTCGCGCCGGTCGTGTCGGAGAAGAGCTACGGGCTGCTCGACGAGGGCGCCTACACCTTCGTCGTCGACCCGCGCGCCAACAAGACCGAGATCAAGGTCGCGGTCGAGCGGGTGTTCGGGGTGAAGGTGCGGTCGGTCAACACGCTGAACCGCAAGGGCAAGACCCGCCGCACCCGCTTCGGCACCGGCAAGCGCAAGGACACCAAGCGCGCGATCGTGACCCTCAGCGAGGGCTCCATCGACATCTTCGGGGGACCGGTCTCCTGACCGGGCACCCACGAGAGCTGAGGACACACACATGGGCATCCGCAAGTACAAGCCGACGACGCCGGGCCGTCGTGGCTCCAGCGTCGCCGACTTCGTCGAGGTCACGCGCTCGCAGCCGGAGAAGTCGCTGGTCCGCCCGCTCACCAAGAGCGGCGGTCGCAACAACTCGGGCAAGGTCACGACCCGCCACATCGGTGGTGGCCACAAGCGCGCCTACCGCGTCATCGACTTCCGTCGCCACGACAAGGACGGCGTCCCCGCGAAGGTCGCGCACATCGAGTACGACCCGAACCGCACCTCGCGCATCGCGCTGCTGCACTACGCCGACGGCGAGAAGCGCTACATCATCGCGCCGGCCCGTCTGAAGCAGGGCGACCTCGTCGAGGCCGGTCCGGGCGCCGACATCAAGCCGGGCAACAACCTGCCGCTGCGCAACATCCCCACCGGCACGGTGATCCACGCCATCGAGCTGCGGCCCGGCGGCGGCGCCAAGATCGCCCGCTCGGCCGGCACCAGCGTGCAGCTGGTCGCCAAGGACGGCCCCTACGCGCAGCTGCGCATGCCGTCCGGCGAGATCCGCAACGTCGACGTGCGCTGCCGCGCCTCGATCGGCGAGGTCGGCAACGCCGAGCAGTCGAACATCAACTGGGGCAAGGCCGGCCGCATGCGCTGGAAGGGCAAGCGCCCGACCGTCCGCGGTGTCGCCATGAACCCGATCGACCACCCGCACGGTGGCGGTGAGGGCAAGACCTCCGGTGGTCGCCACCCGGTCAGCCCGTGGGGCAAGCCCGAGGGCCGCACCCGTCGTCCGAACAAGGACAGCGACAAGCTGATCGTCCGTCGCCGTCGCACCGGCAAGAAGCGCTGAGGAGCCCGCAGATGCCACGCAGCCTGAAGAAGGGCCCCTTCGTCGACGACCACCTCGCGAAGAAGGTGGACGTGCAGAACGAGAAGGGGACCAAGAACGTCATCAAGACCTGGTCCCGGCGCTCGATGATCGTGCCCGACATGCTCGGTCACACCATCGCCGTGCACGACGGTCGCAAGCACGTCCCGGTCTTCGTGACCGAGTCGATGGTCGGGCACAAGCTCGGCGAGTTCGCTCCGACCCGCACGTTCCGCGGTCACGAGAAGGACGACCGGAAGGGCCGTCGCCGCTGACGCGGCGACGACCACCGACAGAAGGTAAGGACACACGATGGAAGCCAAGGCGCAGGCGCGGTTCGTGCGCGTCACGCCCCAGAAGGCACGCCGCGTCGTCGACCTCATCCGGGGCCAGAACACGACCGCGGCGAACGCCGTGCTGCGGTTCGCCCCGCAGGCCGCGAGCGAGCCCGTCCTCAAGGTGCTCGAGAGCGCCGTCGCGAACGCGCGGGTCAAGGCCGACCGCGCCTCCGAGGCGTTCGACGAGCGCGAGCTGGTCGTGCAGGCCGCGTTCGTCGACGAGGGCCCGACCATGAAGCGGTTCCGCCCGCGTGCCCAGGGCCGCGCGTACCGCATCAACAAGCGCACGAGCCACATCACGGTGGTCGTGGGCACGCCCGAGGACACGAAGGGGAGTGGCCGCTGATGGGCCAGAAGGTCAACCCGCACGGCTTCCGGCTGGGCATCACCACCGACCACAAGTCCCGGTGGTTCGCCGACAGCACCAAGGCCGGCCAGCGCTACCGCGACTACGTGAAGGAGGACGTCGCGATCCGCAAGCTGATGTCCACCGGCATGGAGCGCGCGGGCATCGCGAAGGTCGAGATCGAGCGCACCCGCGACCGCGTGCGCGTCGACATCCACACCGCCCGGCCGGGCATCGTCATCGGCCGTCGCGGCGCGGAGGCCGACCGCATCCGCGGCGAGCTGGAGAAGCTCACGGGCAAGCAGGTGCAGCTGAACATCCTCGAGGTGAAGAACCCCGAGATGGACGCGCAGCTGGTCGCCCAGGGCATCGCCGAGCAGCTGTCGGCCCGCGTGGCCTTCCGCCGCGCGATGCGCAAGGGCATCCAGTCCTCGCTGCGCGCCGGTGCCAAGGGCATCCGGGTGCAGTGCTCGGGTCGCCTCGGCGGCGCCGAGATGTCCCGCTCGGAGTTCTACCGCGAGGGGCGCGTGCCGCTGCACACCCTGCGCGCGAACATCGACTACGGCGTCTTCGAGGCCCGCACGACCTTCGGCCGCATCGGCGTGAAGGTCTGGATCTACAAGGGCGACGTCACCAACCGCGAGCTGGCGCAGCAGCAGGCCGCTGCCCCCGGCCGTCCCGCGCGGGGTCCGCGCGGCGACCGTCCGGAGCGCCCGGGTCGCGGCGACCGTCCCGACCGCGGCGCGCGTCGTCCGGGCACCGGCACGGCTGCGGGTACCGCGGCCAACGCCGGTGGCAGCGTCGGCTCCGCCGACCAGCCCGCGACGCAGGCCGCCGCGGCCGAGCCCGCCGGAACGGAGAGCTGATCATGCTGATCCCGCGTCGCGTCAAGCACCGCAAGCAGCACCACCCCGGCCGGGGTGGCGCTGCCAAGGGCGGCACCACGATCGCCTTCGGCGACTACGGCATCCAGGCGCTCGAGCCCGCGTACGTCACGAACCGGCAGATCGAGTCGGCCCGTATCGCGATGACCCGCCACATCAAGCGTGGCGGCAAGGTCTGGATCAACATCTACCCGGACCGTCCCATCACGAAGAAGCCGGCCGAGACCCGCATGGGTTCCGGCAAGGGCTCGCCCGAGTGGTGGATCGCGAACGTCAAGCCCGGTCGCGTCATGTTCGAGCTGTCCGGCGTGCCGGAGACCATCGCCAAGGAGGCGATGCTCCGTGCGATGCACAAGCTCCCGATGAAGTGCCGTTTCGTGCGGCGTGAAGGCGGTGACGTCTGATGTCGGTCGGTTCCAAGGACCTGACTCCCTCGGCCCTGGCCGAGCTGAGCGAGGAGCGTCTGCTCGAGCAGCTGCGCCAGGCCAAGGAGGAGCTGTTCAACCTGCGCTTCCAGTCGGCCACCGGTCAGCTCGAGAGCCACGGCCGCCTGCGTGCGGTCAAGCGCGACATCGCGCGGATCTACACGATCCTGCGCGAGTACGAGCTGGGCATCCGGCAGCGTCCGGAGGGCCAGGCATGAGCGAGCAGGTAGGCGAGGAGACGGCAGTGAGCACCACCACCGAGGGCGCCACCCGTCCGTACCGCAAGACGCGGCGCGGGCTGGTCGTCAGCGACAAGATGCAGAAGACCGTGGTCGTCGAGGTCGAGGACCGCGTCAAGCACCCGCTGTACGGCAAGGTCATCCGCCGCACCAGCAAGGTGAAGGCCCACGACGAGGGCGAGACCGCCGGCATCGGCGACCGCGTGCTCATCATGGAGACCCGGCCGCTGTCCGCCGCGAAGCGGTGGCGCGTGGTCGAGGTCCTCGAGAAGGCCAAGTGACCGGTACCGCCACCACGGCGTCCGGTCAGTCCAACCAGACCGTTCGGCAAGGCTCGCCCGCTGACCGCGGGTCGAGAACCGGCTCGACGACAGGAGTCCAGCAGTGATCCAGCAGGAGTCGCGGCTCAAGGTCGCCGACAACACGGGTGCGAAGCAGATCCTCTGCATCCGCGTGCTCGGTGGTTCCGGCCGCCGCTACGCGGGCATCGGCGACGTCATCGTCGCCACCGTGAAGGACGCCATCCCCGGTGGCAACGTCAAGAAGGGCGATGTCGTGAAGGCGGTCATCGTGCGCACCACGAAGGAGCGCCGGCGCCCGGACGGCTCGTACATCCGCTTCGACGAGAACGCGGCGGTCATCCTCCGCAACGACGGCGACCCGCGCGGGACGCGCATCTTCGGGCCCGTGGGCCGCGAGCTGCGCGACAAGCGCTTCATGAAGATCGTCTCGCTGGCACCGGAGGTGCTCTGACATGGCGAAGCTCAAGCTGAAGAAGGGCGACCTCGTCGAGGTCATCACCGGTCGCTCGCAGGCCAACGGCGGCGACCGCGGCAAGCAGGGCAAGGTGATCAGCGTCGACGTCGAGCGCCAGCGGGTGCTCGTCGAGGGCGTCAACCAGGTGAAGCGGCACACGAAGGCCGGCACCACCGGCCGGGGTGCCCGCACCGGCGGGATCATCACGCAGGAGGCGTCGCTGCACATCAGCAACGTCATGTTGGTGGACCCCGAGACCAAGCAGCGCACCCGGGTCGGGTACCGCACCGAGACCGTCGAGCGCGACGGCCGCGAGCGCACGGTCCGCGTGCGCGTGGCCAAGCGGTCGGGGAAGGACGTCTGATGACCGCCACCACCGAGCAGGCCCAGCAGCGTCAGCTGCCCCGCCTGAAGCAGCGCTACCGCGAGGAGATCGCCGGCGCCCTGCGCGAGCAGTTCGGCTACGCCAACGTCATGCAGGTCCCCGGCGTGGTCAAGGTCGTCGTGAACATGGGCGTCGGCGACGCCGCCCGTGACTCGAAGCTCATCGAGGGCGCTGTCCGCGACCTGTCGCAGATCACCGGCCAGAAGCCGATCGTGACGAAGGCCCGCAAGTCGATCGCGCAGTTCAAGCTGCGCGAGGGGATGCCCATCGGCGCCCACACGACGCTGCGCGGCGACCGCATGTGGGAGTTCCTCGACCGGCTGGTGTCGGTCGCGCTGCCCCGCATCCGCGACTTCCGTGGCCTGAGCCCGAAGCAGTTCGACGGCCAGGGCAACTACACGTTCGGTCTGAACGAGCAGTCCATGTTCCACGAGATCGACCAGGACCGCATCGACCGCGTGCGCGGCATGGACATCACGGTCGTCACGACCGCGACCAACGACGACGAGGGACGCGCGCTGCTCAAGCAGCTCGGGTTCCCCTTCAGGGAGAACTGACATGGCGAAGACCTCGCTCGTCAACAAGGCGGCCCGCAAGCCCAAGTTCGCGGTCCGCGGCTACACCCGGTGCCAGCGGTGCGGCCGTCCGCACTCGGTGTACCGCAAGTTCGGCCTGTGCCGCATCTGCCTGCGCGAGATGGCGCACCGCGGCGAGCTGCCGGGCGTCACGAAGTCCAGCTGGTGACCACGACGTCGCAGGTCCGGGGCAGCGCGCCCGCGGATACCACGGCGAGGAAGGGCAGGAACGCCCGATGACCATGACCGACCCCATCGCAGACATGCTCACGCGTCTGCGGAACGCCAACTCGGCGTACCACGACTCGGTGACGATGCCGTTCAGCAAGCTGAAGTCGCACATCGCCGAAATCCTCCAGGCCGAGGGCTACATCAGCTCCTGGGCCGTCGAGGACGCCGAGGTGGGCAAGAAGCTCACCATCGAGCTGAAGTACGGCCCCAGCCGCGAGCGCTCGATCGCCGGCATCCGCCGCGTGTCGAAGCCCGGTCTGCGGGTGTACGCGAAGTCCACGAACCTGCCCAAGGTGCTCGGCGGCCTGGGCGTCGCGATCCTGTCGACGTCCTCCGGTCTGCTCACCGACAAGCAGGCGACCCAGAAGGGCGTGGGTGGGGAAGTCCTCGCCTACGTCTGGTGACGGGAGGTCTGAACCCATGTCCCGAATCGGTCGACTCCCCGTGACCGTCCCCGCAGGGGTCGAGGTCACCATCGACGGCCAGGCCGTCGCCGTGAAGGGCCCGAAGGGCTCGCTCAGCCACGTCGTGGCCGCGCCGATCACGGTGGGCCGCGAGGACGACGGCTCCGTCGTCGTCAGCCGTCCCGACGACGAGCGGCGCTCCCGCTCGCTGCACGGCCTGACCCGCACCCTCATCGCCAACATGGTCGAGGGCGTCACGGCCGGGTACGAGAAGAAGCTCGAGATCGTCGGCACCGGCTACCGCGTGCTGGCTCGTGGCTCCGACCTGGAGTTCGCGCTCGGCTACAGCCACTCGATCACCGTGAAGGCGCCCGAGGGCATCACCTTCACCACCGACGGCCCCACCCGCCTGTCGGTGCAGGGCATCGACAAGCAGCAGGTCGGCGAGGTCGCCGCCAACATCCGCAAGCTGCGCAAGCCCGACCCGTACAAGGGCAAGGGCGTGCGGTACGCCGGCGAGCACATCCGCCGCAAGGTCGGAAAGGCTGGGAAGTAGATGGCCATCATCGTCAAGCGGGCCAAGGGTCGCGTCGCGGCGCGCACCCGTCGGCACACCCGCGTCCGCAAGAGGATCACCGGCACGGCGCTGCGGCCCCGTCTGGTCGTCTCGCGATCGGCGCGGCACGTCTTCGTGCAGGTCGTCGACGACGTCCAGGGCGTGACCCTGGCGTCCGCGTCGACCATGGAGGCCGACGTGCGCGCCCTCGAGGGCGACAAGAGCGCCCGGGCCCGTCGGGTCGGCGAGCTCGTCGCCGAGCGCGCCAAGGCCGCCGGCGTCGAGGCCGTCGTGTTCGACCGCAGCGGCAACGCCTACCACGGTCGCGTCGCCGCGATCGCGGACGGCGCCCGCGAGGGCGGGCTGAACCTGTGACCGCCGCACCGAAGCACCAGTCGACCGTCGTCGACGCAGAGAAGAGGAACGTCTGATGCCTGGACCCCAGCGCCGCGGCACGGGTGCCCCCGGTGGCACCGGTGGCACCGGCGGCGGCAACGAGCGCCGTGGTGGCGGTCGCGACCGCGACAACCGCCGCGACAACTCCGCCGACAAGGGCAACTACGTCGAGCGCGTCGTCACGATCAACCGCGTCTCGAAGGTCGTGAAGGGCGGTCGTCGCTTCAGCTTCACCGCCCTCGTGGTCGTCGGTGACGGCGACGGCACCGTCGGTGTCGGCTACGGCAAGGCCAAGGAGGTGCCCGCGGCGATCGCCAAGGGCGTCGAGGAGGCCAAGAAGTCCTTCTTCAAGGTGCCCCGCATCCAGGGCACCATCCCGCACCCCATCATGGGTCGGGCCTCGGCCGGCGTGGTCATGCTGCGCCCGGCCTCGCCCGGTACCGGCGTCATCGCCGGTGGTCCGGTCCGCGCGGTGCTCGAGTGCGCCGGCATCCACGACGTGCTGAGCAAGTCGCTGGGTTCCGACAACCCGATCAACATCGTGCACGCGACCGCCGCCGGGCTGCGGGGCCTCGAGCGCCCCGAGGCCGTCGCCGCTCGTCGTGGGCTGCCGCTCGAGCACGTGGCCCCGGCCGCGATGCTGCGGGCCCGGGCCGCCGGGACGGGTGCCTGATGGCCCGCCTCAAGGTGACCCAGACCCGGTCGACGATCGGCGGCAAGCGCAACCAGCGCGAGACGCTGCGCTCGCTCGGCCTGAAGCGGATCGGCGACGTCGTCGTCAAGGAGGACCGTCCCGAGATCCGCGGCATGGTCGACACCGTGCGGCACCTCGTGACGTCCGAGGAGGTGGAGTGACATGGCTGACCAGCAGCGCACGCTGAAGGTGCACCACCTGCGTCCGGCTCCGGGCGCGAAGACCGCCAAGACCCGCGTGGGCCGTGGTGAGGGCAGCAAGGGCAAGACCGCCGGTCGCGGCACCAAGGGCACCGGGGCTCGCTACCAGGTGTCCGCCGCGTTCGAGGGTGGCCAGACGCCGCTGCACATGCGGCTGCCGAAGCTGCGCGGGTTCAAGAACCCGTTCAAGGTCGAGTACCAGGTCGTGAACGTGCAGACGATCAACGACCTGTTCCCGACCGGTGGCGAGGTCGGCGTCGACGAGCTCGTCGCCAAGGGCGCCGTCCGCAAGGGCCAGGCCGTCAAGGTGCTGGGCACCGGCGACCTCACCGTCGCGGTGAACGTCTCGGCACACCGGTTCTCCGGTGCCGCCCGCGAGAAGATCGCTGCCGCCGGCGGCTCCGTCACGGAGCTCTGAGCGGCCGGGACCCTCGTCCCACCGATGACACCCCGGACCCCCGCAGGCGCGGGGACCCGGGGTGTTATCGTCCCGCAGGGCCGTTCGCGCCCGCCCAGGTCGTCCCCGCCCCACCCCTGAGCCGCCGCGTGCGCGGCATGCTGGAGGAAGTCGTGCTCACCGCGTTCGCCCGGGCCTTCCGGACACCGGACCTGCGCAGGAAGCTGCTGTTCACCATCGCCATCATGGCGTTGTTCCGGCTCGGCTCCCTGATCCCGACGCCCGGCATCAGCTACCCCGCGGTGCAGCAGTGCATCAAGGAGACCGCGAGCAGCGGCTCGCTGGTGAGCCTGGTGAACCTCTTCAGCGGCGGCTCGCTGCTGCAGCTGTCGGTCTTCGCGCTCGGGATCATGCCGTACATCACGGCCAGCATCATCGTGCAGCTGCTCACCGTGGTGATCCCGCGGTTCGAGGCCCTCAAGCAGGAGGGTCAGCAGGGCACCAGCAAGCTCACGCAGTACACCCGCTACCTGACCATCGGCCTGGCGATCCTGCAGTCGACCACCCTGGTGGCCACGGCCCGCGGCGGTGCCCTGTTCTCCGGCTGCTCGGCCGACATCGTGCCGAACGACTCCATCGTCACCATCGGCATGATGGTGATCGTCATGACCGCCGGCACCGGCCTGATCATGTGGCTCGGCGAGCTCATCACCGACAAGGGCATCGGCAACGGCATGTCGCTGCTGATCTTCACCCAGATCGCGGCCACCTTCCCCTCGGCGCTGTGGCAGATCAAGCAGAGCCAGGGCTGGGCGGCGTTCATCGTGGTGCTGCTGGTCGGGTTCGTCATCGTCGCGCTCGTCGTCCTGGTCGAGCAGTCGCAGCGCCGGGTGCCGGTGCAGTACGCCAAGCGGATGATCGGTCGCCGCCAGTACGGCGGCACCAGCACCTACATCCCGATCAAGGTGAACCAGGCCGGCGTCATCCCGGTCATCTTCGCCTCGTCGCTGCTCTACCTGCCCGCGCTGGTGGCCCAGTTCCAGGGCCCGAGCAAGGCGAACGTGGGCTGGGTCCGGTTCGTGAACGACTACCTCGTGCGCGGCGACCACCCGCTCTACATGGCGGCGTACTTCCTGCTGATCGTGTTCTTCACGTACTTCTACGTGGCCATCACGTTCAACCCGGACGAGATCGCCGACAACATGAAGAAGTACGGCGGGTTCATCCCCGGCATCCGGGCCGGTCGGCCCACCGCCGAGTACCTCGACTACATCCTGACCCGCATCACGCTGCCCGGTGCGCTGTACCTCGGCCTGCTCTCGCTGATCCCGCTGATCGCCCTCGGGCTGATCGGCGCCAACGCCGGCAACTTCCCGTTCGGCGGGACGTCGATCCTGATCATCGTGGGCGTCGGCCTCGAGACGGTGAAGCAGATCGAGAGCCAGCTGCAGCAGCGGCACTACGAAGGGTTCCTGCGCTGATGCGGCTGCTGATCATCGGCCCGCCCGGGGCGGGCAAGGGCACCCAGGCGGCGCAGCTGGCCGCGCACTACGGCATCCCGGCGATCTCGACCGGCGACATCTTCCGGCAGAACATCGCCGAGCAGACCCCGCTCGGGGTCGAGGTGCAGCACATCCTCGACGCGGGCGGCTACGTCAGCGACGACATCACGAACGCCATGGTGCGCGACCGGATCGCGCACGCGGACTGCGAGCCGGGCTTCCTGCTCGACGGCTACCCGCGCACCCGGGCGCAGGTGACCGAGCTCGACAGCATGCTCGAGGGACTGGGCTGCGCGCTCGACGCCGTCGTGCAGCTCACGGTCGACGAGGACGAGGTCGTGCAGCGGCTGCTGCTGCGCGCGCAGACCGGCGGCCGCACCGACGACTCCGAGGACACCATCCGCAAGCGGCAGAAGATCTACGCCGAGGAGACGGCGCCGCTGGTCGACGAGTACGGCCACCGCGGCCTGCTGGTGCGCGTGGACGGGCTGGGCGAGGTGTCGCACGTGACCGAGCGCCTCGTGCAGGCGCTCGACGCCCGGCGCTGAGCAGGCGGCTGCGGTGCTGGGGCGGGAGCGGATCCAGTACAAGTCGCCGGACGAGGTGCGCGCGATGCGTCGCGCCGGGCTCGTCGTCGGCGAGACGCTCGAGCTGCTGCGCGAGCGCGTCCGACCCGGCCTGACCACCGCCGAGCTCGACGCCCTGGCCGAGGAGCACATCCGGCGCAGCGGCGCCGTCCCCTCGTTCATCGGCGTCCCGACCGACGGCTACCCCGACTTCCCGGCGTCGCTGTGCGTGTCGGTGAACGACGAGGTCGTGCACGGCATCCCGGGGGAGCGGGTGCTCCAGCCCGGCGACGTCGTGAGCATCGACTGCGGCGCCGTGCTGGACGGCTGGCATGGGGACGCCGCGATCACGGTCGCCCTCGACCCGGCCGACCCGGCCGACACCGCGCTGCTGCGGGTCACCGAGGACGCCATGTGGCAGGGCATCGCCGCGCTCGGCGTCGGCCGTCGGCTGTTCGACGTCGGGGCCGCGGTCGAGGACCGCGTCGCCGCCGCCGACGGCACGTCGTACGGCATCGTCGAGGACTACGTCGGTCACGGCATCGGCACCGAGATGCACCAGGACCCGCAGGTGCCGAACTACCGCGTGCGCGACAAGGGCGTGCGGGTGAAGGCGGGCCTCGCCGTCGCCATCGAGCCCATGCTCACCCGGGGCGACGCCGACACCCGCGTGCTGGACGACGGGTGGACCGTCGTCACGGTCGACGGCTCCCGCGCGGCGCACTTCGAGCACTCCGTGGCCGTCGGCGAGGCGGGCCTGTGGGTGCTGACGGCGCTCGACGGCGGTGCCGCCCGGCTCGCCGAGCTCGGCGTGCCGTTCGCCCCCCTCGACCGGTGACGCGCCCGATCATCTCTGGCCGAACCGTCTCTGTTTGAACACATGTGGCCGTGGCTCCGTGTCATCTGTGAGCCGGGAGCGCAGCGCTCCCGCGACGCAGAGGGGTGAGACCAGTGGACCGACCTCGACAGGTGCCGCCGACCGGCCCGGCCCGGCGCACGGGCACGCTGCTGGCCGGGGGCCCGGCCCTGCGGTGGTTCCCGCGCAGCGCGGAGCACCAGGCGCAGGTGCTGGCGACCGGGCCCGCGGTGCTCGCGTTCGTCGGCGACGACGACCAGGACGCCGGCTACCGGCGCGACCTGCAGGTGGTGGCCGGCTGGCGCCCGCAGGTGCCGGTCTACGAGGTCGACCCCGGCACCCGGCCGTCGCTGGCGGCCGCGCACCACGTGCGACGCACGCCCACGACCGTGGTCTACCGGGACGGCCTGCCCATGCGGCGGGTGGTCGGCCCCGTCGACCCGGTGGCGCTGGACGAGCTGCTCGCCGAGGTGGAGTCGGCCGACATGCTCGAGGAGATGCTCGCCTGGTGCGACGACGTGCTCGAGCACGGTGGCGTCGAGCTGTCCCCGACGTTCCTGCCCTGATGCACCGCGTAGTTGCCACCGGGTGCGGCGATCCGCGCTCGTCGGCGTCCGCTCGCGTGTAGTTTCGCCCCATGTGGCAGATCGTCAGCGGGCCGTTCCTGGCCGCCGCCGCCCTGCTCGTGCTCGCGGGTGCGCCCAAGGTCGTGGCGCCGTCCTCGCTGGTCACGGCCCTCCGCTCGGCCGGCCTGCCCGCCGGGCCGTCCGCCGTCCGGGTCCTCGCCGCCGGCGAGGTCGCGGTCGGGGTGCTGGCGCTGCTGCGTCCGGGGCGGCTCAGCGCGGTGCTGGTGGCCCTGGCCTACCTGGCGTTCACCGGTTTCGTGGCGCTCGCCCTGCGCCGCGGCGGCGTCCTCGCCTCGTGCGGCTGCTTCGGCAAGCCCGACACCCCGCCCACCCGCAGCCACCTGCTGGTCACGGCGCTGCTGGCGGTGGCGGCCGGGCTGCTCGCGATCGCCCCGCCGTCCGCGCCGGTCTGGCACGCGGCCGACCTCGCTCGCCCCACCACGCTGGCGCTGCTCGGCAGCGCCGCGCTCGTCGCCCTGCTCGCCTACCTGGTGATCGCCGTGCTGCCCACGCTGACGCCGGCCGCGGTGCGCTCGGCGTCGGCCCGACCGAGGCGGACGTCGTCGGGCGGCGCCACCGCACCTGCTGGAGGTCGCTCGTGATCGCCGTCGTCGTCGCCGAGGGTGTCGCCGTCCTGCTGCTCGCCGTGCTCGTCGTCGGCCTGCTGCGCAGCCACGCGCTCATCCTGCGGGCGCTGCACGAGCTGGGCGCCGGGCTCGAGCTCGAGCGCGGTGGCCGGCACGCCGCCGGTGCGGCCGCGGCGGGCGGCTCGGCCGGGCCGGTCGAGGTCGAGCTGCAGGCCGGTGTCGTGCCGAACCTGCGCCCCGACAGCCTCGTCGGCGCCGACGTCGTGGGCACCTCGCTGACCGGCGAGGAGGTGCTGGTGCCGGTGCGCGGCGAGGGCCGGCGCACGCTCGTCGCCTTCCTGTCCAGCGGCTGCGGCGTCTGCCAGACGTTCTGGTCCGAGCTCACCGCCGGCCCGGTCGCCGTGCCCGGCGACGCGCGGCTGGTCGTCGTCTCCAAGGGCCCCGACCAGGAGAGCTCGAGCGCGCTGCGCACGCTCGCCGGCGACCGGCTCGAGGTCGTGCAGTCGTCGGCGGCGTGGACCGACTACGGCGTGCCGGGCTCGCCGTACTTCGTGTACGTCGAGGACGGCGTCATCACGGGGGAGGGGTCGGCCACCACCTGGGCGCAGGTCAGCAACCTCATGGGGCAGTCCGTCGCCGACACCGAGGACGCGCGCCGCGGCGCCGGGCGCGACCCGTCGCGGCCGTACCCGGCCGGTGTGCGCACCCCCGGTGGTCACGGCGGACCCCTGCTCGCGCCCGTCGACGGCCCCGCCGACCTCGCCCGGTCGGACCGCGAGCTGCTCGGCGCCGGCATCCACCCCGGGCACGCCAGCCTGTACGAGCCCCCGGACGCCGGCCACGACGACCTCGACGACCTCGACGACCTCGACGTGCGGGACGGCGCCGACCACGCGGGCCACGACCACGCCGACCACGCGGGCCACGACCACGCCGACCACGCGGGGCACGACCACGCCGGGCGCCCGTGACGTCGCCGGCGACCGTCGCGCTCGCGGTCGGGCTGCCCATGGCGCTGGTCGCCGCCGTCCGCTCGACCTGGTCCCCGTGAGGTGAGTCGATGCTGTCCAGCATCAGCCCGCTCGGTGAGCGGGCACGCGCGAACCGGTGGGCGGTCACGACGATCGCCTACCTCCTCGGCTCGGTCGCGGCCGGCGCCGCCACCGGCGTGCTGGCCGGGCTGCTCGGTGGCCTGCTGCCGAGCGCCTGGCGCGCGGCGTGGCCGGCCGCGGCGCTGGTCGCCCTGGCGCTGCTCGTCGGGCTGGTGCTCGACGTCCGCTCCGGCGACCTCGGACCGCCCTCGTGGCGACGGCAGGTCGACGAGGCGTGGCTCGCGCGGTACCGCGGGTGGGTCTACGGCGGCGGGTTCGGCGTCCAGCTCGGCACCGGGCTGGTGACCATCGTGACCAGCTCGACCGTCTACGCGACCTGGCTGCTCGCCGTCCTCTCCGGCTCGCCGGCGGCGGGTGCGCTGGTCGGCGGGGTGTTCGGGCTGGTGCGCGCGCTGCCGCTGCTCGCCCTGCGCCGGGCCACGTCGGCCGCCGACCTGCACCGCGTGTTCGACCGGCTCGAGCGGTGGCGCCGCCCGGCCGACCTGGTGGCCCGCAGCGCGCTCGTCGCGGGTGCCGTCGCCGTCCCAGCCGCCCTGCTCGTGGGAGGAACCGTCTGATGCGCATGTCGAGGTTCGGTCTCAGCCTGGCGCCGCCCGCCGGGTGGGAGGCTCGCATCTACCGCCGCGAGCCGGCCACCGAGCACGAGGTCACGCACCCCGTCGTGCACGCCTGCACCCGGGCGCTGCCCGCGCAGCGCGGCGACTTCGGCAGCGGCGTGGTCGACCTGCTCGGCCCGCAGGACGTGTTCGTGTCGCTCGTCGAGTTCGGCACCGACGTCGCCGACCAGGGGCTGTTCGAGGTGCAGGGTCGGCCGACGCTGCGGCCCTCGCAGTTCCGGCTGAACGGGCTGCAGCGGTCGCTGCCCGACGTCAGCGCCGCCCAGCACTTCTACTCCGAGGGTGGTCGCGCGTTCTGCCTGCTGGTCGTGCTCGGGGCGCACTCGCGCCGGATGGCGCTGGTGCCGAGGGCCGAGGCGATGGTGGGCACGATGCAGGTCACGAGCGCGACCGCGCTGCGACGACAGGGAGCGATGCCGTGAGCACCACCACCGAGGCCCCGACGGCGTCGAGCCGGCCGGCCGATCCCGGGCTCGCCGCCCTCGAGGCGGCCACCGCCCCGGGTGCCGGTCCGGTGTCGTGGCTGGTGGGCCGGGTCGCCAAGGGCCTCGACCGGCTCTCGCGGCGCGGCTTCCTGGCGCAGACCGCCGTCGTCGGGTCGGCCATCGCGCTCGACCCGAAGGGGTACGTGCTGATGCCCGGCACGGCCTACGCCAGCGTGTGCGGCCCCGACACCAAGGCGTCCGCCGGGTACACCGTCATGTGCTGCACGGTGAACGGCGGCAAGAACTCGTGCCCGCCCGGCACCTTCACGGCCGGCTGGTGGAAGGCCGCCGACTCGTCGTGGTGCTGCGGCGGCTACCGGTACATCGTCGACTGCAACGCGACCTGCAGCGACTGCTCCAGCGGCTGCAGCGGCGACCACATCTGCGACTCGAGGTGCTGGAGCTGCAGCTGCGGCACGGGGCCGGCCGGGCAGTGCGACCAGCGGCGGCACTGCTGCAACGCGTTCCGGTACGGCCAGTGCAACACGCACGTCCGGTGCAGCGGCGGGGTCGCCTGCCGCGTGGTCAGCTGCGTCGCGCCGTACAAGTGGGACAACTGCACGACGACGTCCCTGGTCGACGACGCCACCGCGGAGCACAACGCGCCGTGCCTGCAGGGCTGCGGGCCGATCCTGGAGCGGTACGACGCGATCGGCGCCCAGGGGTCGGTGCTCGGCGCCTCGCAGGGCCCGGAGCGGGCGGTGGGCGACGACCGGGGCCGGTACGTCGTCTACGCCGGCGGCCGGATCCTGCACACGAGGTCGACCGGGGCGTGGGAGGTGCACGGCGCGTCGCTGAAGGCGTACCTCGCGGTGTCGGGCCCGAAGGGGGTGCTCGGCTACCCGACCGGCCGGCGGGTGACGTCGAAGGACGGCGACGGCTGGGTGCAGGCGTTCGAGAAGGGCTTCACCATCGACAGCGACCGCACCACCACGCAGGTGGTGCACGGCGCGGCGTCGACGAAGTGGGCGGCGCTCGGGCGCGAGACGAGCCCGCTGGGCTATCCCACGGCGGCGCGCCGGGCCGCGGCGGACGGCGGCTGGCTGCAGCCGTTCGAGCACGGCGCGGTGTGCGACAGCCCGCGCACGAGGACGTCGGCGGTGGTCGGTGCCGTGCACACCGAGTGGCGTGCCTCCGGCGGTGAGGGCGGCCTGCTGGGGTACCCGCACAAGGACGCGGTCGCCGGGCAGGGCGGCGGGCGCGGCCAGTGGTTCGAGGGCGGCGAGATCTGGGCGCGCTCCGGCGGCCGCGGCTTCCGGATCACCGGCCCCGTGCTCACCGCCTGGCGGCGAGCCGGGTACGAGCGCGGCCTCGGCTACCCGACGGACCGGGCGGTGTCCCGGCGCGGCGGCGGTGTCGGCCAGGCGTTCGACCGCGGCCAGCTGTGGGTGCGGCCGGGCACCATCACCGCCCGAGCGGTGACCGGCCGCGTGCTCGCCGCGTGGCGGGCGGCCGGCAGCGAGGCCGGGCGGTACGGCTACCCGACGTCCGACACCACCACCGCCGCGGACGGCACGCAGCGCTGCACCTTCGAGCACGGGACCATCACCGCCTAGCCCGAGCGCATTTGGGTCCGCGTGCTCGCATGACGTATCCTGCTGTGTCGGCTCGTCGTGCCCGCGTCCTCGCCTGTCGAGGACGCGTCGCGTGTCGGGCCCGACCACGTCTCATCCGCACACACGAGAGCGACGAGCTGGCAGTGAAGGTCAAGCCGAGCGTCAAGAAGATCTGCGACAAGTGCAAGGTGATCCGCCGTCACGGCCGGGTCATGGTGATCTGCGAGAACCTGCGCCACAAGCAGCGCCAGGGCTGAGCAGCTCCACCCGCACGTCGTCGTACCCCAGCAGCGCACGACCCCTGACCCGCTCGACGGATCAGGACGACACCCCCGGCCGCGGAGGCCGGGGACCCCGCCGGCCGGCGGGGACCGGCGCTGCTCCAGACCTCCGCAGGACAGAACGAGGACCAGCCACATGGCACGTCTGATCGGCGTCGACCTCCCGCGCGAGAAGCGCGTCGAGATCGCGCTCACCTACATCTTCGGCGTGGGTCGCACCCGCGCCACCAAGACCCTGGAGGCGACGGGCGTCAGCCCCGACGTCCGGGTCCGCGACCTCACCGAGGACGACCTCGTCAAGCTGCGCGACCACCTCGAGGCGACCTACCGCCTCGAGGGTGACCTGCGCCGCGAGGTCGCCGCCGACATCCGCCGCAAGGTCGAGATCGGCAGCTACGAGGGCATCCGCCACCGCCGCGGCCTGCCGGTGCGCGGTCAGCGCACCAAGACCAACGCGCGCACGCGCAAGGGTCCGAAGCGCACCGTGGCCGGCAAGAAGAAGGCGCGCTAGTCGGCCCCGGCCGACCGCCGCCCCACCCACCCTCGTAGACACAGCAGGAGAGACAGATGCCTCCCAAGGGCCGTACCGCTGCGGGCGCCAAGAAGGTGCGCCGCAAGGAGAAGAAGAACATCGCCGCCGGGCACGCTCACATCAAGAGCACCTTCAACAACACGATCGTGTCGATCACCGACCCCAGCGGCGCGGTCATCGCCTGGGCCTCGGCCGGCCAGGTCGGCTTCAAGGGCTCGCGCAAGAGCACGCCGTTCGCGGCCCAGCTCGCCGCCGAGTCCGCCGCCCGCCGCGCCATGGAGCACGGCATGCGCAAGGTCGACGTCTTCGTGAAGGGCCCGGGCTCGGGCCGCGAGACGGCGATCCGCTCGCTCACCGCGACCGGCCTCGAGGTCGGCTCGATCCAGGACGTCACGCCGGTCCCGCACAACGGCGTCCGTCCCCCCAAGCGCCGCCGGGTCTGACGGCCACGCACCGGGTCGGTCACGACCGGCCCGGTGCGGCACGACCCCGTCCGGCGTACCGAGACCGGCCGGGGGCGCCGCCCAGAGCGGCGCACGCGTCACGAGGCGTCAAATAGCGGACGTCTCCGGAAGGGAAACACCACAGTGCTCATCGCACAGCGCCCCCAGCTCACCGAGGAGTCGGTCGACGAGTACCGCTCGCGGTTCGTCATCGAGCCGCTCGAGCCCGGCTTCGGCTACACGCTCGGCAACTCGCTCCGCCGCACCCTCCTGTCGTCGATCCCCGGTGCCTCCGTCACCAGCCTGCGCATCGACGGCGTGCTGCACGAGTTCTCCACGATCACCGGGGTCAAGGAGGACGTCACCGAGATCATCCTCAACGTCAAGCAGCTGGTCGTCTCCAGCGAGCACGACGAGCCGGTCGTGATGTACCTGCGCAAGCAGGGTCCCGGCGCCGTGACGGCCGCCGACATCGCCCCGCCGGCGGGTGTCGAGGTGCACAACCCCGACCTGCACATCGCCACGCTGAACGGCAAGGGCAAGCTCGAGATGGAGCTGACCGTCGAGCGCGGTCGCGGCTACGTCTCGGCCAACCAGAACAAGTCCGGCGACGCCGAGATCGGCCGCATCCCGGTCGACTCGATCTACTCGCCGGTGCTGAAGGTGACCTACAAGGTCGAGGCCACCCGCGTCGAGCAGCGCACCGACTTCGACAAGCTCGTCGTCGACGTCGAGACCAAGATGAGCATCGCCCCGCGCGACGCGATGGCGTCGGCCGGCAAGACGCTCACCGAGCTCTTCGGCCTCGCCCGCGAGCTCAACGTCGAGGCCGAGGGCATCGACATGGGCCCCTCGCCGACGGATGCCGCGCTGGCGGCCGACCTGGCGCTGCCGATCGAGGAGCTCGAGCTCACGGTCCGGTCGTACAACTGCCTGAAGCGCGAGGGCATCCACAGCGTGGGTGAGCTCGTCGGGCGCAGCGAGGCCGACCTGCTCGACATCCGCAACTTCGGCGCCAAGTCGATCGACGAGGTGAAGGCCAAGCTCGCGGGCATGGGCCTGCAGCTCAAGGACAGCCCGCCCGGGTTCGACCCCGCCGCCGCCGTCGAGGCGTACGGCGCGGACGACGACGCGGCGTACGCCGAGGACGAGCAGTACTGATCGGTCCCGGACCGACGCACCCACCCCTGACCGACCGGTAGGAGATCGACCACCATGCCCACGCCCACCAAGGGTCCCCGCCTCGGCGGCGGCCCGGCGCACGAGCGGCTCATCCTCGGCAACCTCGCCCAGGCGCTGTTCGAGCACGACCGCATCACCACGACGCAGGCCAAGGCGAAGCGGCTGCGTCCGCTCGCCGAGCGCCTGGTGACGTTCGCCAAGCGCGGCGACCTGCACGCGCGCCGTCGCGTGCTCGCGGTCATCAGCGACAAGGGCGTGGTGCACCGGCTGTTCACCGAGATCGCGCCCGACGTCGCCGAGCGCCAGGGCGGCTACACGCGCATCACGAAGATCGCCCCCCGCAAGGGTGACAACGCGCCGATGGCCGTCATCGAGCTGGTCCGCGAGCCGCTGACCGGTGGCGCCAAGACCACCGCGGCTGCCCGTCGCGGTGGTGCGAGCCGCACGACGACCCGCTCGGCCGCCGCGGCTGCCGAGGCCGACGTCGCCGCGCAGGTGGCCGAGGAGGCCGCGGCGACCGACGACGTCGAGACCGCCGTCGACGCCGCCGCCCGCGCGGAGGCCGCTGCCGAGGTCGTCGCCCAGGAGGCGCCCGGTACCGCCGACGCCGCCGAGGCCGACGCCGCTGCCGACGCGGCCGCGGACTTCGCCGACGCCGCGGTCGACGACGCGGTCGAGGACGGCAAGGCCTGATCGACACCTCGGGCGCCTCGCGCCCGGACCGCCACGAGCCCGCCGCCCCCCACGAGGGGGACGGCGGGCTCGTGCGCGTGCGGCTCGACCTGGCCTACGACGGCACCGCGTTCGCGGGCTGGGCGGTGCAGCCGGGTCTGCGCACGGTGCAGGGCGAGCTGTCGGCGGCGCTGGCGACCGTGCTGCGGCTGCCCGAGGTGGCGCTGACGGTGGCCGGCCGCACCGATCGGGGCGTGCACGCGCGCGGCCAGGTCTGCCACGTCGACCTGCCGGTGCCGGCGTGGAGCGCGCTGCCCGGGCGCGGCGACCTGCCGCCGGGGGAGACGCTGGTGCGCCGGCTCGCCGGGGTGCTGCCCCCCGACGTCCGGGTGCACGTGGCGGCGCCGGCGCCGGACGGGTTCGACGCGCGGTTCGCGGCGCGGCACCGGCACTACCGCTACCGGGTCAGCGAGCCACCCGGCGGTGTCGACCCGCTGCGCCGGCTCGACGTGCTCGACCACCGACGCCCGCTCGACGTCGACGCGATGGCCGAGGCCGCGAGCCGCCTCGTCGGCCTGCACGACTTCGCCGCGTTCTGCCGCCGCCGTGCGGGGGCGACCACCGTGCGGACCCTGCTGACCTACACCTGGTCGCGCCCCGAGCCCGGTCAGGTGGACGCCGGGCTCGTCGTGGCCGACGTGGTCGCCGACGCCTTCTGCCACTCGATGGTGCGTGCGCTGGTCGGTGCGCTGCTGCCGGTCGGCGAGCGACGCCGGGACGTCGACTGGCCGGCGCAGGTGCTGGGTGCCGTCGTGCGCGACCCGGCGGTGTCCGTCGTCCCGCCGCACGGCCTCACCCTCGAGCGCGTCGACTACCCGCCGGACGCCGAGCTGGCCCGTCGCGCGGCGCAGACCCGCGCCGTCCGCAGCCTGGGCTGAGCCTGCACCCCTCGCCTACCCTGACAACCGTGAGTCGACGACAAGCACACGTCGTGGCGGCCGTGATCGGGGTGACGGTGCTCGTCGCCGGCTGCGCCGGGCCCGACTCCGTGGCCGGGGCCGCTCGCTCGGGTGGGGGGCGTGGGTCGTCGCCGACGCAGGTCGTCCACCCGGCGGATCGGCGCGGCGTCGTCCGGCTGCACGGGACGGCGCTCGACGGTCAGCCGCTCGACACCGGGCACCTCCTCGGCCGGGTGACGGTGGTGGTCGTGTGGGGCTCGTGGTGCCCGCCCTGCGTCGAGGAGGCGCCCGCGCTCGCCCGGGTCGAGCGCGCTCGCCGGGCGGACGACGTCGCGTTCGTCGGCGTCGACGTGCAGGACTCGCCGGCGACCGCCGCGGCCTTCCAGCGCCGGGTGCACGCGGAGTACCCGTCGTTCCGCTTCGACGGTGGCCGGGTCGTGCAGCAGCTGGGCGGTCTGGCCCCGGCGCCACCGACCACGCTGGTGCTGGACCGCCGGGGCCGGGTGGCCGCCCGGGTGCTGAGCAGCGTCGGGGAGCAGACCCTGCTCGACCTCGTCGACGACGTCCTCGCCGAGCCCGCCTGACGCCGAGCTGCCACCGCCGGGGCACGAGAGCGCCGCGCACCCCCACGAGAGCGGCAGGTCGTCGGGCGATGAGTCGTGGGCCGCGTGGGAGTCTGCACCCCGAGACGCTCCACGAACCCCTTGCAGGAGGACGCGATGCCCAAGACCACCCCGTGGCTCTGGTTCGACGGGACGGCGCTGGACGCCGCCCGGCTGTACTGCAGCCTGTTCCCGAACTCGCGGATCACCAGCGAGGTGCCGACGAACGACGCGATGCCGGACGGCGAGGCCGAGACGCCGATCGTGGTGACCTGGAACCTCGACGGGCAGGACTACGCCGGGCTGAACGGCGGACCGCAGTTCCCGCAGACCGAGGCGTTCTCGATCATGGTGAGCTGCGCCGACCAGGCCGAGGTCGACCACTACTGGGACGGGCTGATCGCCGACGGCGGCCAGGAGTCGCGGTGCGGCTGGCTCAAGGACCGCTTCGGCGTCTCGTGGCAGATCGTGCCCACCCGGCTCATGGAGCTGCAGAGCGACCCCGATCGCGAGCGCGCCGCCCGCGCCACGCAGGCGATGCTCGGCATGAGCCGGCTGGTGATCGCCGACCTCGAGGCCGCCGCCGACGGCGCCCCGGCGCACGCCTGAGGGTCAGGACGACGAGCCCGGCGGCAGCACGCAGAACGGGTTGCCGCCGGGGTCGGTCAGCACGACCCGGCCGTCGTCCGACGGTGCGTGCCCGGCGCCGGGCCAGCCGTCGGGCGGCAGGTGCGCCGCGCCGAGCCCGAGCAGCCGCTCGACCTCGTGGTCGAGGTCGGCGCCGGCCACGGGCACGAGGTCGACGTGCACCCGGTTCGGCCCGTCGCGCCGCGCCAGGGGAGGGCCGCCCCAGCTGATCTTCGTGCCGCCGTGCGGCGACTGGACGGCGGTCTCCTCGTCCTGGTCCCAGACCAGCGGCCAGTCGAGGGCGGCGGCCCAGAACACGCCGACGTCGCGCAGCCCGTCGCTCGACAGCGCCCCGAACCGCCCGCAGCCGGCGAGGAACCCGTTGCCGGCCTCGACGACGCACAGCTCGTCGCCCTCGGGGTCGGCGAGCACCACGTGCCCCTCCTCGGGCCGCTGCCCGACGTCGAGGTGCCGGCCGCCCAGCGCCAGCGCCCGCTCGACCGTGGCCCGCTGGTCCTCGTCGCTCGCCGTCCACAGGTCGGGGTGCGCCTGGTTCGGTCCGGACTTCGGCAGCGTGCTGGGCAGGAACCGCACGGGGACGGCGCGCTCGTCGTCCGGCAGCAGGGTCGGCCCCGCCGGCCGCTCGACGAGCTCGCGCTCCAGCACGCCCGCCCAGAACCGGCCGAGCCGCACCGGGTCGAGCCCGTCGAAGCAGATCGCCACCAGGTCGAGCGCCACGCGACACCTCCGTCGGGATCGGCCGTGACGGTAGGCGCGCGTCGTCCAGGGGCGCAACGGGTTTCGGGCCTCGCGCGAAACGCGATGGTCGGGTGTCGGTGCGGCGCGGCACACTCGTCGTCGTGGGCCACGTCGACGTCAACGCCATCGGGTTCGTGCTGCCGGACGGGCGGCCGCTGCTCGACGAGGTGAGCTTCCGCGTCGGCGACGGTGCGGTCGTCGCGCTGGTGGGGCCGAACGGCGCCGGCAAGACGACGCTGCTGCGGATCATCGCCGGCGACCTCGACGCGCACGGCGGTGCGGTGACGCGCAGCGGTGGGCTCGGCGTGATGCGCCAGTTCGTCGGCCAGGTGCGCGACGACAGCACGGTGCGCGACCTGCTCCTGTCGGTGGCGCCCGCGCCGGTGCGCACCGCGGCCGCCGCCGTCGACGCGGCCGAGCTGGCGATGATGGAGACCGACGACGAGCCGACGCAGATGCGGTACGCCCAGTCGCTGGCCGACTGGGCCGACGCCGGGGGGTACGACGCCGAGACGCTCTGGGACGTCTGCACGGTGGCGGCGCTCGGCATCCCGTACGAGAAGGCCCAGTGGCGGCCGGTGAACACGCTCAGCGGTGGCGAGCAGAAGCGGCTGGTGCTCGAGGCGCTGCTGCGCGGGCCCGAGGAGGTGCTGCTGCTCGACGAGCCCGACAACTACCTCGACGTGCCGGGCAAGCGCTGGCTCGAGCAGCGGCTGCGCGAGACGCCGAAGACGGTGCTGCTGGTGAGCCACGACCGCGAGCTGCTCGACCAGGCCGCGACCCGCATCGCGACGCTCGAGCCGGGCGCCGCGGGCAGCACGGTGTGGGTGCACCCGGGGCGGTTCTCGACGTACCACGAGGCCCGGCGCGAGCGGTTCGCCCGGCTCGAGGAGCTGCGCCGGCGCTGGGACGAGGAGCACCAGAAGCTCAAGGACCTGGTGCAGATGTACAAGGTGAAGGCGGCGTACAACGACGGGCTGGCCAGCCGGTACCAGGCGGCGAAGACGCGGCTGGCGAAGTTCGAGGAGGCCGGCCCGCCGCAGGAGGTGCCGCAGGAGCAGCAGGTCAAGATGCGGCTCACCGGCGGCCGCACCGGCAAGCGCGCCGTGGTCGCCGAGCGGCTCGAGCTGACCGGGCTGATGCGTCCGTTCGACCTCGAGGTGTGGTTCGGCGAGCGGGTGGCGGTGCTCGGGGCGAACGGCTCGGGCAAGTCGCACTTCCTGCGGCTGCTGGCGGCCGGCGGTTCCGACCCGGACGTCGAGCACCAGCCGGTCGGCGACGTCGAGATCGCGCCGGTGCGGCACGCCGGCACGGTGCGCCTCGGTGCGCGGGTGCGGCCGGGGTGGTTCGCGCAGACCCACCAGCACCCTGCGCTGCTGGGCCGCACGCTGCTGGAGATCCTGCACCGGGGCGACGAGCACCGCGACGGCATGCCGCGCGAGCAGGCGGCCCGCGCCCTCGACCGCTACGAGCTGGCCCGGGCGAGCGAGCAGGTCTTCGAGTCGCTGAGCGGCGGGCAGCAGGCGCGGTTCCAGATCCTGCTGCTCGAGCTGAGCGGCGCGACGCTGCTGCTGCTCGACGAGCCGACCGACAACCTCGACCTGCACTCGGCCGAGGCGCTGGAGGAGGGGCTCGCGGCGTACGAGGGGACCGTGCTGGCGGTCACGCACGACCGCTGGTTCGCCCGCGGCTTCGACCGCTTCCTGGTGTTCGGCGCCGACGGGCGCGTGGCCGAGCACCCGCAGCCGGTGTGGGACGAGGGCAGGGTGGTGCGCGAGCGATGAGCTACCAGCCCGATCCGGACGACATCGGCTGGCGCGGTGAGCTGGTCGACGGCTCCTGGCACCCGCCGCTGCGCGCGGCCTGGGGCGCCGCGCCGTGGCAGCTGCGCGTCGCCGTGCTGCTCGTCGTGCCGGTGGTGGTGCTGGGCGTGCTGCGGTGCTGGATGGCGGCGCACTACGCGCCGCTCTTCGTCGACGCCTACGGTCGCTCGGTCGGGCTCGACATGACGCAGTTCGTCGACCAGCAGGTGGCCGAGCGCGACCACCCGATCATCGGCGACTCGGCGCTGTTCGGCGCCGTGCTCGGCGGCCCCGTCTACCTGCTGCTGGTGCTGCGCGGGCTGACCCGGCACCGCTGGTCGCTGGTCAGCGCCGGCGCGGCCGCAGCGGTCGTGGCGCTGAACGCGCTCGGCTCGCTGGGTGACCCGGCACCGTGGTGGTACCACCTGTCAGCCGTGGCCCTCGTGCTGCCGGCCGCCCTCGCCGCCGTGCTCTGCCTGCTGCCGGTCAGCCGGGCCTGGTCGACCCCGGACTGACCTCTGCAAGATCTTGCAAGAAGTTGCAACAGGCTCTTCCTGTGGCCGCCCTGTGCGGTCTACAGTTCGGGACCAACCGGTGCGGGTCCGCAACGGTGATCAGCTGCAGAACCAGGACGACGTCGTCCGAGCGCCAGGAGCCGTCATGCGCCGCACCACCACCGCCCACCGGTACCCGACGACGGCGGCGCTCGCCGTCCTGGCGCTGCTCGCGGCGCTGCTGGCGCTGCCGGCCCCGCCGACGGCCCGGGCGGCGGACGGCGACACCCCGCTGCCGACGTCCGTCACGGTGGCCGGCGACTTCCAGTCCGCCGTCGGGTGCGACGACAACTGGCAGGCGGACTGCGCGCTGACCCACCTGCCGCGCGTCGGCGACAGCTCGGTGTTCCAGGGCAAGGTCTTCGTGCCGCCGGGTAGCTGGAACGTCAAGGCCGCGCTGAACGACTCGTGGGACGAGAACTACGGCGCCGGCGGCGTGCTGAACGGCCCGAACATCCCCGTCCACAGCTCGCAGGGCGGCGACTTCGAGTTCACGTACGACCACACGACGCACCGGCTGACCTTCGCCTCGCCCGGCACGCTGCCCGGCTCGCAGACCGACGCGCTCGACAAGCGCTTCGTGCGCCCGGCGCTGCGGGCCGGGCTGACGAAGGAGCGCTACTACTTCGTGATGGCCGACCGGTTCGCCAACGGCTCCACGGCGAACGACGCAGGTGGCCTCAGCGGGGGGCGCCTCGAGACCGGGCTCGACCCGACGGCCAAGGGCTTCTACCACGGCGGCGACCTCAAGGGCCTGACCGGCGAGCTCGACTACATCAAGGGTCTGGGCACCACCGCGATCTGGCTGACGCCGTCGTTCAAGAACAAGCCGGTGCAGGGCACGGGCGACAACGTGAGCGCCGGGTACCACGGGTACTGGATCACCGACTTCACGCAGGTCGACCCGCACCTCGGCACGAACGCCGACCTCAAGGCGCTCGTGGCCGCCGCGCACGGCAAGGGCATGAAGGTCTTCTTCGACATCATCACCAACCACACCGCCGACGTGATCGACAACGAGCAGCAGAAGTACAGCTACGTCGACAAGGCGACCAGCCCCTACCGCGACGCCGACGGCGTGGCCTTCGACGACAGCGCCTACGAGCTGAACACCGTGTTCCCGCCGTTGAACAAGCAGTCGTTCCCGTACACCCCGGTGTTCCGCACCAAGGCCGACGAGACCGTCAAGGTGCCCGCCTGGCTGAACGACCCGTTGCTGTACCACAACCGTGGCGACTCGACGTTCGCCGGCGAGAGCACGACGTACGGCGACTTCTCCGGCCTCGACGACCTGTTCACCGAGCAGCCGAAGGTCCGCGACGGCATGATCGACGTGTACAAGCAGTGGGTCGACTTCGGCATCGACGGGTTCCGCATCGACACCGTGAAACACGTCAACATGGGCTTCTGGCAGCGGTTCTCGCCGGCGATGCTGGCCGAGGCGAAGAAGATCGGCAACGACGACTTCTTCATGTTCGGCGAGGTGTACGACGCGCGGCCCGAGGCCATGTCGCCGTACACGACGAAGGGCCGGCTGCCCGCGACGCTGGACTTCGGGTTCCAGGACGCCGCGAAGCAGTTCGCACAGGGCAAGCCGACCACCGTGCTGCGCGACCTGTTCGCCGGCGACGACTACTACACCGACACCGACTCCAACGCCTACGAGCTGCCGACGTTCACCGGCAACCACGACATGGGCCGGCTGCCGGCGATGCTGCGCGACGGCGGGGTGCCGGCGGCCGAGCTGCTGCCGCGCGACCGGCTCGCCAACGAGCTCATGTACCTGGTGCGCGGTCAGCCCGTCGTCTACTACGGCGACGAGCAGGGCATGGTCGGGGAGAGCGGCGGCGACCAGAACGCCCGCCAGGACATGTTCCCCACGAAGACGAAGGTCTACTCCGACCAGGCCGACCTGCTCGGCCGCACCGGCAGCATCGACCGGTTCGATCCGAGCAGCAGCCTCTACCGCGACATCGCCCGCATGGCGAGGCTGCGGCAGGCGAACCCGGCGCTCGCCGACGGCACGCAGGTGCACCGGTACGCGTCGTCGTCCGCCGGCGTGTTCGCGGTGAGCCGCATCGACCGCGACCGCGACGTCGAGTACCTGGTGGCCGCCAACAACTCGACGTCCGCCAAGACGGTCGACGTCGCCACCTACAGCCGCAAGGGTCGCTTCACGCCGCTCTACGGCACCTCGACGACGCTGCGCACCGACCGCGAGAACCGGACGTCGATCACCGTGCCGCCGCTGTCGGTGGCGGTGTGGAAGGGCGCGAAGCGCATCGACCGCCCGTCGTCCGCGACCGTCGCCTACCCGGCGTCGCCGCAGCCCGGCGCCACGCTGAGCGGGCGGCAGGAGGTCGGCGTCTCGGTGCCGGCGAACACCCCGGTCGAGGTGTCGTTCGGCTGGCGCGAGGCGGGGCAGGCCGACTGGCACCTCATCGGCACCGACGACGCCGCGCCCTACCGGGTGTTCCACGACGTCAGCGACCTGCCGAAGGGCGAGCTGATCGAGTACCGCGCCGTCGTCACGAACGGCGCCGGCAAGCAGTACGGCACCTCGACGTACGGCGTCGTGGGCGACCCGGTGGCCGGCGGCGACGACGGCGGCGGCGGGGTCGGCCCGGTGACGCAGCCGTCGGCCGTGAGCGTGCCCGGCGACCACAACAGCGAGATGGGCTGCGGCGGCGACTGGGACCCGGCCTGCGACCAGGCCCAGCTCACCCTCGACCCCAAGGACGGCGTCTGGAAGGGCACGTACGAGCTGCCCGCCGGTGAGAACCACGCCTACAAGGCGGCCATCGCCAAGACGTGGGACGAGAACTACGGCGACAAGGCCGTGCTGAACGGCGGCAACATCCCCTACACGGTGCCGGGGTCGGGCAAGGTCTCGTTCTACTACGACCACGGCACGCACTGGGTGACGTCGGACGCGCAGGGCCCGATCGTGACCGCGCCCGGCTCGTTCCAGAGCGAGCTCGGCTGCCCCGCCGACTGGTCGCCCGACTGCATGCGCCCGTGGCTGCAGGACCCGGACGGCGACGGCACCTACACCTGGCGCACCGACGCGATCCCCGCCGGCGGCTACGAGGTCAAGGCCGCGCACGGCCTGACCTGGGACGAGAGCTACGGCGCGGGCGGCGCGGCGGGCGGCGCGAACATCCCGTTCACCGTGCCCGAGGGCGCCGTCACCACGTTCTCGTACGTGCTGGCGACGCACGTGCTCACGGTGACCACGTCGAAGCCCGGCGCGGCCCCCGACCTCACGAAGGCGAAGGCGCACTGGGTCGACCGCCGCACGATCGCGTGGCCGGCCGACGGCCTGCCCGCCGGCACCCGGCCCGAGCAGGTCTCGTGGCGGCTGCACTGGTCGGCCACCGGCGGCCTGGCGGTCGACGACGAGGCGCTCACCGGCGGCTCGTCGGCGCGACTGACCTACGACCCCGACGGCCTCCCGGCGTCCGTCGTGAAGAAGTACCCGCAGCTCGAGGGGTTCCTCGCCCTGAAGCTCGGCTCGAAGACGGGGCGCCAGGCGGAGACGATCCTGCGCGGGCAGGTGGCGGTGGCGCAGTACGACGACCTCGGCCGGCTGCTCGACGCCACCGGGGTGCAGGTGCCGGGGGTGCTGGACGCCCTGTACTCGAGGGCCGCGACGAAGCAGCGCTTCGGCGTCAGCTGGTCGGGCGGCCGTCCGACGTTCCGCGTCTGGGCCCCCACGGCGAAGAGCGTGCACCTGAAGGTGTGGCCCACGACCGGTGCGGCGCAACGGGTCTCCATGCAGCGTGACGCGGCCGGCTCGTGGTCGGTGCGCGGCCCGAAGGGGTGGCTGGGCGCGCAGTACCTGTACGACCTGCAGGTCTACGCACCCACGACGCTGAAGGTCGAGCGCAACCAGGTCACCGACCCGTACTCGGTCGCACTGACCACGAACAGCACCCGATCGGTCGCCGTCGACCTCGACGCCCGGTCGACCCAGCCGTCGCTGTGGCGCAGCACGCCGTCGCCGAAGCTGGCCCGTGCCGTCGACTCGACGATCTACGAGCTGCACGTGCGCGACTTCTCGATCGGCGACAGCACGGTGCCGAAGGCGCACCGCGGCACCTACCTCGCGTTCGCGGACGCCGGGAACGGCACGAAGCACCTGCGCGCGCTGGCGGAGGCCGGCCTGAACACCGTGCACCTGCTGCCGACGTTCGACATCACCTCGGTCCCCGAGCGGCGCTCGCAGCAGCAGACCCCCGACTGCGACCTGGCCGCGCTGCCCCCGGCGTCCGACCAGCAGCAGGCCTGCGTCACCGCCGTCGCGGCGCAGGACGGCTACAACTGGGGCTACGACCCGTACCACTGGATGGCGCCGGAGGGCTCGTACGCGACGAACCCCACCGGGGCCGCGCGGGTCGCGCAGTTCCGCACGATGGTCGGCGCGCTGCACCGCGACGGGCTGCGCGTGGTGCTCGACCAGGTCTACAACCACACCAGCAGCAGCGGTCAGGCCGCGACCTCGGTGCTCGACCGCGTGGTGCCCGGCTACTACCAGCGGCTGAACCCGAAGACGGGTGCGGTCGAGACCTCGACCTGCTGCCAGAACGTCGCCACCGAGCACGCGATGGCCGAGCGGGCGATGGTCGACTCGGTGGTGCTGTGGGCGAAGCAGTACCGCGTCGACGGGTTCCGCTTCGACCTCATGGGCCACAGCTCCAAGGCGAACCTGCTCGCCGTCCGGCACGCGCTCGACCGGCTCACGCTGCGCCGCGACGGCGTCGACGGCACGGCGATCTACCTCTACGGCGAGGGCTGGAACTTCGGTGAGGTCGCCGACGACGCGCTGTTCGAGCAGGCCCGGCAGGGCAACCTCGGCGGCACCGGCATCGGCACGTTCAGCGACCGGCTGCGCGACGCCGTCCGCGGCGGTGGGCCGTTCGACGACGACCCGCGCGCCCAGGGCCTCGGCTCCGGTCTGGCGGGCTCGCCGAACGGGGCCGAGATCAACGGTGACGCCGCGAAGCAGGCCGCGACGCTGGCGCACGACACCGACCTCGTCGAGCTCGGCATGGCCGGCAACCTGCGCGACTTCGTGTTCCGCACCAACGCGAGCGGCGAGGAGGTGCGTGGCGACGAGGTCGACTACAACGGCCAGCCGGCCGGGTACGCCGACGAGCCCGACGAGGTGGTGTCGTACGTCGACGCCCACGACAACGAGACGATCTGGGACGCGCTCACCCTGAAGCTGCCGACGTCGACGCCGATGGCCGACCGCATCCGGATGAACACGCTGTCGCTGGCCACCACGGCCCTCGGTCAGTCGCCGTCCTTCTGGCACGCCGGCGCCGACCTGCTGCGCAGCAAGTCGCTCGACCGCAACAGCTTCGACTCCGGCGACTGGTTCAACCGGCTCGACTGGACCGGGGCCGACAACGGCTTCGGGCACGGGCTGCCCCCGAAGGCCGACAACGAGGCGAAGTGGGACTTCCAGCGGCCGCTGCTGGAGGACCCGGCGCTGAAGCCGACCGCCGCCCAGGTGGCGACGGCGTCCGCGCAGGCGCAGGACCTGCTGCGGCTGCGGGCCTCGACCCGGCTGCTGCGGCTCGGCTCGGCGCAGCTCATCCAGCAGAAGGTGTCGTTCCCGGCGAGCGGGTCGACCCAGAAGGCGGGGCTGATCGTGATGCGGATCGACGACACCGTCGGTCGCGACGTCGACCCGCGCCTGCGGGGTGCGCTGGTGGTGCTGAACGCGACGCCCGACCGCCAGACGCAGCAGGTGAACGGCCTGCTGGGCCACCACCTGACGCTGTCGCCGGTGCAGGCGCGCGGCGCCGACCCGGTCGCGCGGACGACGACGTGGGACGACGCCAGCGGCACCGTGAGCGTCCCCGCACGCACCGCGGTGGTGCTCGTCGAGCGCTGATTTTGACCCTCGGCTCACCCCGCAGGTACCCTGGGGAGTCGTTGTGCGCCGCCCTGCCCGTCGGGGGCGGGCGCACCTGCCAGCGGGCGAGCAGTCGCCCGGCCACCTGCAGTGAGAGAACGAAGGCTACTTCCGTGCGCACGTACACCCCGAAGCCCGGCGAGGTCGACCGCCAGTGGCACGTCATCGACGCCACCGACGTGGTGCTCGGCCGGCTGGCCAGCCAGGTCGCCGTCCTGCTCCGGGGCAAGCACAAGGCCACCTTCGCCCCGCACGTCGACACCGGTGACTTCGTCGTGATCGTCAACGCCGACAAGGTCGCCCTCACCGGCAACAAGCGCGAGCAGAAGCTGGCCTACCGCCACTCGGGCTACCCGGGCGGCCTGCGCTCGCGCACCTACGTCGAGATGCTCGACAAGCACCCGGCCAAGGCCGTCGAGCAGGCCGTGCGCGGCATGCTGCCGAAGAACTCGCTGGCTCGTCAGCAGCTGAGCAAGCTGAAGGTCTACGCCGGTGCCGAGCACCCCCACTCGGCGCAGCAGCCGCAGCCGTTCCAGATCACCCAGGTCGCGCAGTAAGCGCACCCAGCCGCACCCGAACGCAGAAGGAAACCGAGGAGAACCGTGGCTGAGCCCACCACCGACGTCGACTACGACGAGGACGCCCCGAGCACCTACACGAGCGAGTCGTCCGAGGCGCCGACCCGTCGCGTCGCGGTGACCGCCCCGGGTGCCGCGACCGGTCGCCGCAAGGAGGCCGTCGCCCGCGTGCGCATCGTGCCCGGCACCGGCCGCTGGTCGATCAACGGCCGCGACCTGCCGAACTACTTCCCGAACCGGGTGCACCAGCAGATCGTGAGCGACCCGTTCAAGGTCCTCGAGCTCGACGGCTCGTACGACGTCATCGCCCGCGTGCACGGCGGCGGCGCCAGCGGTCAGGCCGGCGCGCTGCGCCTCGGCGTGGCCCGCGCGCTGAACGGCGTCGACGAGGAGGCCAACCGTCCCGCGCTGAAGAAGGCCGGCTTCCTGACCCGCGACGCGCGCGTCATCGAGCGCAAGAAGGCCGGTCTGAAGAAGGCGCGCAAGGCGCCGCAGTACAGCAAGCGCTGATCGAGGCCGGGCCCGGCGCGTCGCCGCAGCGCCCACCTCGTCCAGACGGCCCCGGGGAGTACCGTCCCCCCGGGGCCGTCGGCATGTCCGACCACGTCCGACCGCAGACTGAGAGGGGAGCGCCGTGGCTCGACTCTTCGGCACCGACGGCGTGCGAGGGCTCGCCAACCGCGACCTGACCGCCGAGCTCGCGCTCGACCTGTCGGTCGCGGCGGCGCACGTGCTGGCCGACGCCGGGGCGTTCACCGGGCACCGCCCGCTCGCCGTGGTCGGGCGCGACCCGCGAGCCTCCGGCGAGTTCCTGAACGCCGCGGTCGTGGCCGGCCTGGCCAGCGCCGGCGTCGACGTGCTCGACCTGGGCGTGCTGCCCACCCCCGCCGTCGCGTACCTGACCGGCCTGCGCGGCGCCGATCTCGGCGTGATGATCTCCGCCTCGCACAACGCGATGCCCGACAACGGCATCAAGTTCTTCGCCAAGGGCGGCCACAAGCTCGAGGACACCATCGAGGACGTCATCGAGCAGCGGCTCGGCGAGCCGTGGCAGCGCCCCACCGGCCGCGACGTCGGCCGGCTGACCTACGACGTCGACGCGGCGGACGACTACGTGGCGCACGTGCTGCAGGCGCTGCCGGGGCGGCTCGACGGGCTCCACGTGGTGGTCGACTGCGCGCACGGTGCGGCCAGCGTCGTGTCCCCGCGGCTGCTGCGCGAGGCCGGGGCCGAGGTGACCGTGATCGGTGCCTCGCCGGACGGCTGGAACATCAACGACGGCTACGGGTCGACGCACCTGGGCAACCTGCAGCAGGCCGTCGTGCAGCACGGGGCCGACCTCGGGCTGGCCGTCGACGGCGACGCCGACCGCTGCCTGGCTGTCGACGCGGACGGCGAGGTGGTCGACGGCGACCAGATCATGGCCGTGCTCGCGCTGGCCCTCCGCGAGGCCGGCGAGCTGCCGGACGACACGCTCGTCGCCACCGTGATGTCGAACCTCGGCCTGCTGCTGGCGATGGAGCGCGAGGGCGTCCGCGTGCTGCAGACCGCCGTCGGCGACCGCTACGTGCTCGAGCAGATGCGGGCCGGCGGCTACGGCATGGGCGGCGAGCAGTCCGGGCACGTCATCCTCAGCGCGCACGGCACCACCGGCGACGGCGTGCTCACCGGTCTGCTGCTGGCCGCCCGGATGTCGACGACCGGGCGCTCGCTCGCCGAGCTGGCCGGCGTCATGGAGAAGCTGCCGCAGGTCATGGTGAACGTGCCGGGCGTCGACAAGGGCCGCGCTCACGACGACGAGCACGTGCTGGCTGCGGTCGCGCGGGCCGAGCACGAGCTGGGCCGCACCGGCCGGGTGCTGCTGCGCCCGTCGGGCACCGAGCCGCTGGTGCGGGTGATGGTCGAGGCCGGCGAGGCCACGCAGGCGCAGGCGCTGGCCGACCGGCTGGCCGGCGTCGTGCGCGAGCGGCTGTCGCTGTAGCCGCACCGAAAACCCGTACCGCCGGTCGCCGCGGGTCTGGTTCGGTGAGGGTGTGCGCCTCGTCGACGTCGACCCCCTGACCGCTCCGGAGCTGCTCGTCGACTGGGTCGCCGTCGACACCGCCGCGGGCGTGCACGAGTTCGGTGACCGGCACACCGTCTACTCGCTCGACGAGGTGCGCGAGCAGCACCGGCTCTCGCAGGACCACCTCGAGCTGGTGCTGGCGGTCGACGACGACGGCACCCCGGTCGGCTGCGGCGACCTGCGAGCCCCGACCCGCGACAACCTGCACAGCGCGACCGGGCGGGCGATGGTGCTGCCGGCGGCGCGGCGGCGCGGTGCGGGCAGCGCGCTGGTGACCGACCTCGAGCGGCGGGTGCGGGCGCTCGGCCGGGTCGACCTGGTGCTCGAGAGCGACCTCGCCCCCGGGTCGCAGCCGGGCACCGCGGCCTTCGCGGCGCGGCACGGGTACGAGTCGGCCCAGCAGAACCTGCGTCAGGACCTCGACGTCGACCGACGGCCGGACTCGCTGCCCGACCCCGGCGACGGGTACCGGCTGCGGACCCACCACGACGCCGTCCCCGAGGAGCTGCTCGAGGAGCGGGCCGGGCTGAGCGCGCGCATGTCGACCGACGCGCCGTCCGGCGACGTGCGGCTCGAGCAGGAGGCGTGGGACGCCGAACGGGTGCGGCGGTCGCTGGAGATCGCCCGGGCGCAGGGCCGGGTGGTGGTCGAGACCGTGGCGGTGGCCCCGAGCGGGCGGCTGGCCGGGTACACGACGCTCGCCGTCGCGCAGCACACGCCGGACGTCGCCTACCAGTGGGACACGCTGGTGCTGCGCGAGCACCGCGGCCACGCCCTGGGCCGACGGCTGAAGGACGCGAACCTCGCCGCGCTGCTCGCTCGCCTGCCGTCGGTGCGCCGGGTCGTCACCTGGAACGCGACGACGAACGGACCGATGCTGGCCGTCAACCGTGCCCTGGGGTTCGAGGTGGCCGGCGTGCTGACCGAGTGGCAGAAGCGGCTCGCGCCGACGACAAGGCCCCCGTGCTCGCCCTGAACCGCGCCCTCGGCTTCGAGCCCACCGGGGTCACCACGGAGTGGCAGCGCCACCTCTGACCCTGCCGCCGCGAGGTCGTCGCGGGCCACGTGAAGTCGGCTGGCGCACCGTTCGATGGGCGTGCACGCCCATGGGACGGTGCCGCAGCCCATCGGAGCGCGGGCAGCGCGGTGCCCGGTTGTCCACAGGCGGCTGCACGTGGTTCCCGGTTCGCCGTGGAGGCGTCTACGGTGCCTGTCCATGGGGCAACTGATGCGATGGTGGCGGGCGCTCGCGATCGGGCTCGTCGCCCTCGGTGCGACCGCGTGCACGGACGACGCGCCGCAGCCTGCGCACACGTACGCGATCCCCACGCCGGGACCTGGCGCCAGCGGGTCGGGCGGCACCTCGTCGACCGCTGCGACCCCGACCGGGCCGGTGACCGTCGGCCCGGTGCCTGCCGCCGCTCGGGCCGACACGGTCGAGGGCGCCAAGGCGTTCGTGAGTGCGTTCTACGGTCGGTTGAACGGCGCTCTCACGAGGCCGCAGGAGGATTGGCTGACAGACGTGTGTGCACCGAAGACCCCGTACTGCTCCTACTACGTCAAGGCCCAGGGTCAGCTCCGCGACAAGGGCTGGCGCGCCGAGCAGGCGCCGTTCGCCGCCCGGGGGATGGAGGAGCTGTCGTACAGCACCACCCACGAACGCGTCTTCCAGTTCTTGCTCCGCAAGGCGGAGGTTCGCTTCGTCGACGGCCGTGGTGCCGTGCGGGGACGCGAGAGGCCGGAGACGGTCGTCGCGAACGTCATGGTGGTACGACGCGGCGACTCCTGGCGACTCGCCGACTTCGAGGTCGCGAAGGTTCAGACGTGAGGCGCCTGCTGGGCATCGGCCTCGCCGCGTGCCTCGCCGTGGCGCTCGAGCCGGTGTCGGCGGCGTCCGCGTCTGACGGTGGCTTGCGAGTCGACATCCGCGGGTCGGGCGGCAGCGGTGGTGCTCGGTTGGCGGCTCGGTCCGCCCGAGCCGCCGCGAACCACGACGGACCGCACGTGCAGGTCCGCTCGGCCCGCTCGACTGCTTCTCACGTCGTCACGCGCACCACGTTCGCGTGCGCCGCGAACGACCCGAACGGGCAGGTGGGTGCCGAGGTCTCGTGCTGGCTCGCCGTGCACGGTTGTGCCAGCACCGGGCAGCCCGATCGGATCCGCCTGACGGTGTGGAGCCGGCGTGAGTCGGCGAGCGGTGAGGCCCTCACGAGCTGGGCGGAGAGCGGGACGACCTGCGGTGAGTCCGCCTCGAAGGCGCGGGCCCCGGTGCTGACGGCCGCGGTGGTGGCGCGGGAGTTCCGGCGGTTGCCGTTCGCGCGGGCGGGGGTGGCGACGCGGCCGACGGGTCGGGGTGAGCTGGCGACGCTGGTGAACCTGCCGACGTCGTTCCGGGTGGTGTGGCCGGGGGCGGGGGTGCAGCCGGGGGAGGTGGTGTCGCGGACGCTGCTGGGGCACCGGGTGCGGCTGCGGCCGAGCGCGACGTGGTTCGCGTACGTGTTCGGCGACGGCGGCTCGTCGGGGCGCACGGTCGACGGCGCGGGCGGGGTGGTGCACGCGTACGCGGCGACGGGGACGCGTGCGGTGCGGGTCGACACGCGGTACGCCGGGCGGTTCAGCGTCGACGGCGGGACGTGGCAGCCGGTGCCCGGCGGGGTGACGGTGCAGGGGAGCGTCGCGGCGCTGCACGTCTACCAGGCGCGGTCGGTGCTGGTCGACGAGCCGTGCCGGCGGGCGTCCGACGTCGGCTGCGCGGGGTGGTCGGGCTGACGCGGGTCAGGGCGTCGGGCCGGGGCGGGCGGTGCGCGGCTCGGTGGCGGCGCGGGTGAGGCGGCGCCCGAGGGTGCGGGCCTCCTCGCGCAGCTCGGGCGGCGACACGATGCGGTAGGGCGCGTCGAGCCCGACCAGGTGCCAGGCGTACCAGCGCGGCTCGTCGGTCGTGCCGGTCAGCCGGGTGCGGCGCGGCGACACCGCCTCCAGACGGCCGAGGTTGCGCGGCACCCACCGCTCGACGTCGGCGAGCGGCGCGTCGACCAGCACCTCCACCTCGTACCGCCAGCCGGTGCTCAGGTGCGCCTCGACGGCCGCGACGGGATCGAGACCGGCCGGCCGCTCGAAGCGCTCGTCGAGCACCCGGACGTCGCGCACGCGGTCGACGCGCAGCACGCGCTGCGCGTCGCGGGTGTGTGACCAGCACAGCAGGTACCACCGGCCGCGGCGCACCGACACCGCCCACGGGTCGACGTCCATCTCGCGCGGCTCGGGCAGCAGGTAGGTGACGCGCACCCGGCGCCCGGCGTCCGACGCCTGCACCAGGGCCGCCGTCACGTGCGGGTCGGGTGGCGGCACCGCGGCGTCACCGGCGTTCGCCGTCGTCACCTGCCGGATCGCCGTCACCGACTCCGCGACCTGCGCCGGCAGCAGGCGCACCAGCTTCGCGATGGCGCTCGCCACCGGGTCGCCCGTCACGTCGCCCTGCCCGGCGTTCGGCCGGCCCTCGAGCACGGCCATCACCAGGCCGAGCGCCTCGGCCGCCGACAGCAGCACCGGTGGCAGCCGGGTGCCGCGTCCGAGCCGGTACCCGCCGTACCGTCCCGACGTCGACTCGACCGGGATGCCCGCCTCGCGCAGCAGCGTCGCGTACCGGCGGACGGCGCGCTCCGAGGTGCCGAGCCGCCGGGCCAGCCGCTCGGCCGTCACGCCGGGGCTGTCCTGCAGCGCCTCCAGCATCCGCAGCGCCCGCGCGGTCGGCGAGATCTCCACGGTGCCCCCGTTCGCGGACGCAGGTCGTCCGCGAACGACCCTAGCGTCGCCGTCATGACCGACACCATGTACACCGAACCGCCCCGCGACGGCGACGAGGCCGCGACCACGATCGGGGTGCTCGAACGCACCCGCGGCGTCCTGTGGTGGAAGACCAGCGGCCTGGACGCCGAGGGGCTGCGCGCGACCCTCGGACCGTCGTCCGTGACGCTCGCCGGCCTGCTGAAGCACCTGGCGCTCGTCGAGGACCACTACTTCCAGCACAAGCTGTGGGGCCGCGACATGCCGCGGGTGTGGGCGGCCGGCGACTGGGACGACGACCCCGACTGGGAGTGGCACTCGGCCACCACCGACGACCCCGATGAGCTGCGGGCGCTGTGGCGCGCCGCCGTCGAGCGGTCGCGGGCGAGCGTCGCCGAGGCCCTGCAGCGCGGCGACCTGGGGCAGCAGCTGCACGCCGCCGACGACGACGGCTCGCACGCCAACCTGCGGCGGATGCTGCTCGACCTCGTCGACGAGTACGCGAGGCACAACGGGCAGGCCGACCTGCTCCGCGAGTCGGTCGACGGCCTGGTCGGCGAGGACCCGCCGCGCGGCGGCCCGGACGCCTGACCCGCCTGCCGCTCCGAGCCGAGCTGCCACTTCCCGGGGTCCGAGACGTGCTCGAGACCCCCGGAAGCGGCAGCTCGGCAGGACGGGGGGCCCTCGACGGCGGGGTCAGAGCTTGCGCAGGCGCACCCGTCGGACGGCGTGGTCGGCGCCCTTCTGCAGCACCAGCGAGGCCCGGCCGCGGGTAGGCCGCACGTTCTCGACGAGGTTGACCTCGTTGATGTCGCGCCAGATGCCCAGCGCCGTGCTCACCGCCTCGTCGTCGCTGAGCGCCGCGTACCGGTGGAAGTACGACGAGGGGTCGGCGAACGCCGTCTGCCGCAGCCGCAGGAACCGCTCGACGTACCAGCGGCGCACGTCCTCGACCTTCGCGTCCACGTAGAGCGAGAAGTCGAAGTAGTCGCTGACCGCCATCCGGGCCGTGCCGTCGTCGCCGACGCGCGGCGGCTGCAGCACGTTGATGCCCTCGACGATCAGGACGTCGGGGCGGCGCACCACCACGCTCGCGTCGGGCACGACGTCGTAGGTGAGGTGGGAGTAGACGGGCGCCTCGACCTCGTCGCGCCCGGCCTTCACCTCGGCCATGAAGCGCAGCAGCCGGCGGCGGTCGTACGACTCGGGAAAGCCCTTGCGCCGCAACAGGTCTCGTCGTTCCAGCTCGGCGTTCGGCAGCAGGAACCCGTCGGTGGTGACGAGCTCGACCGACGGCGTCTGCGGCCACGCAGACATCAGGTCGCGCAGCAGCCGCGCCGTCGTCGACTTGCCCACCGCCACCGAGCCGGCGATGCCGATCACGAAGGGCACCCGCTCGGGCTGTTCGCCGAGGAAGTCGCCGGACACGCGCCGCAGCCGGTTCGAGGCCCGCACGTAGAGGTTCAGCAGGCGCGACAGCGGCAGGTACACCTCCTCGACCTCGCCCAGGTCGACGCGGTCGCCCAGACCGCTCAGCCGGCGCACGTCGTCCTCACCCAGCGTCAAGGGCGTCTGGTCGCGCAGCCGCGCCCACGCCGCCCGGTCGAGCTCGACGTACGGACTGGGCACGCTCGCGCCGTTGCCGGGGGCCACGTCGGCGAACGTTACCCTTGCGGCCATGTGCGGCATCGTGGGGTACACCACTCGTGACGGCGGTCCGGCGGCGCTCGACGTCGTGATGGAGGGCCTGCGGCGCATGGAGTACCGCGGGTACGACTCGGCGGGCGTGGTCGTGCAGGACGGCGCCGGGCTCGACGTGCGCAAGAAGGCCGGCAAGCTGGCGAACCTGGTCGAGGCGCTCGACGCCGACCCGCTGCCCGCGGCCACGACCGGCGTCGGGCACACCCGCTGGGCCACCCACGGCGGCCCGACCGACGGCAACGCGCACCCGCACCTGTCGCAGGACGACCGGCTCGCCGTGGTGCACAACGGGATCATCGAGAACTTCGCGCACCTGCGCGCCGAGCTGGCCGAGACCGGCGTCGTGTTCCGCAGCGAGACCGACACCGAGGTCGCCGCGCACCTCGTCGGCCGGGCGTACGACGAGGTCGGCGACCTCACCGAGGCGATGCGCCGCGTCTGCAACCGGCTCGAGGGCGCCTTCACGCTGCTCGCGGTGCACGCGGACGTGCCGGGCACGGTCGTCGGGGCCCGCCGCAACAGCCCGCTCGTGGTCGGCGTCGGCGACGGCGCGAACTTCCTCGGGTCGGACGTCGCGGCGTTCATCGAGCACACCCGCGAGGCCATCGAGCTCGGCCAGGACCAGCTCGTCACCATCACCGCCGACAGCATCGACGTCATCGACTTCGACGGCGCCCCCGCCGAGACGACCGAGTACCACGTCGACTGGGACGCCTCGGCCGCCGAGAAGGGCGGCTACCCGAACTTCATGACGAAGGAGATCGAGGAGCAGCCGCGCGCCGTCGCCGACACGCTGCTCGGCCGCACCGACGCCGACGGGCACCTGGTGCTCGACGAGCTGCGCATCGACCCCGCCGTGCTGCGCCGGGTCGACAAGATCGTGGTCATCGCCTGCGGCACCGCCTCCTACGCCGGGCAGGTGGCCAAGTACGCCCTCGAGCACTGGTGCCGCGTGCCCACCGAGGTCGAGCTGGCCAGCGAGTTCCGCTACCGCGACCCGGTCGTGAACGAGAAGACGCTCGTCGTCGCGATCTCGCAGTCCGGCGAGACGATGGACACGCTGATGGCCGTGCGGCACGCCCGCGAGCAGGGCGCGAAGGTCGTCGCCATCGTGAACACGCACGGCTCGACGATCCCGCGCGAGGCGGACGCCGTGATCTACACGCACGCCGGTCCCGAGATCGCCGTCGCCTCGACCAAGGCCTTCCTCGCCCAGATCACCGCGGTGTACCTGCTCGGGCTCTACCTGGCGCAGCTGCGCGGCAACAAGTTCCAGGACGAGGTCCGCGAGATCCTGGCCCAGCTCGCCGACGTGCCGCAGCAGATCCAGCGGGTGCTCGACCAGATGGCCCCCGTGCGCGCGCTGGCCCGCGAGCTGCAGGACGCGCGGGTGGTGCTCTTCCTCGGCCGGCACGTCGGCTACCCGGTGGCGCTCGAGGGCGCGCTGAAGCTCAAGGAGCTCGCGTACATCCACGCGGAGGGGTTCGCGGCCGGCGAGCTGAAGCACGGGCCGATCGCGCTCATCGAGCCCGGCCTGCCGGTGTTCTGCGTCGTCCCGTCGCCGCGTGGTCGCGACTCGCTGCACGGCAAGGTGGTCTCGAACATCCAGGAGATCCGGGCCCGCGGTGCGCGCACCATCGTGATCGCCGAGGAGGGCGACACCGACGTGCTGCCGTACGCCGACACGCTGATCGAGGTGCCGCAGACGCCGACGCTGCTCGCGCCGCTGGTGACGACGGTGCCGCTGCAGGTGTTCGCGTGCGAGCTGGCGCTGGCCAAGGGCCACGACGTCGACCAGCCGCGCAACCTGGCCAAGTCCGTCACCGTCGAGTGACCGCCGCGTGATCGTCGGGGTCGGCATCGACGTCGTCGACGTCGAGCGCTTCGGTCGCACCCTCGAGCGGACGCCGGCGCTGCGGCTGCGGCTGTTCACCGAGGCCGAGCGTGCGCTGGGGCTGAACAGCCTGGCCGCCCGGTTCGCCGCCAAGGAGGCGCTGGCCAAGGCGCTCGGCGCCCCGCCCGGGCTGCACTGGACCGACGCCACCGTCGTCCGCACCGAGCACGGCCGCCCCGAGCTGCAGGTCACCGGCACCGTCGCCGCCCGGGCCGAGGCCCTGGGCGTGACGTCGCTGCACGTGTCGCTGTCGCACGACGCGGGCATCGCGAGCGCCGTCGTGGTCGCCGAGTCGCACTGACCCCACCCCGCCGAGTTGCGACCAGTGGTCGCTCAGGGGGGTCCAGAGCAACCACTGGTCGCATCTCGGCCGGACGCCGGGCAGGGTGGGCGGGTGATCGACGCCTACGAGGTCGAGGACGTGCGCGCCGCCGAGCGCCGGGTGATGGCGACCGTGCCCGACGGCGCGCTGATGCAGCGGGCCGCCGCCGCGCTGGCGGTGACGGTCGCCCGCGAGCTGCGCTCTCGCCGCGGTCGGGTGGTCGGTGCGCGCGTCGTGCTGCTGGTCGGCCCCGGCGACAACGGGGGCGACGCGCTGTGGGCCGGTGCGCGGCTGGCCGGGCGCGGCGTGCGGGTCGACGCCGTGCTCGTCGCCGACCGCGCGCACGAGGCGGGGCTGCAGGCGCTGCGCGCCGCCGGAGGACGGGTCACGCACCTCGCCGACGTGCCGGACGACGTCCTGACGCGAGCGGACGCCGTGCTCGCCGGCGTGCTCGACGACGGCGGGCTGCCGGGCGTCGACGAGGCCGTGACGGCCCGGTGGGCGCTGGTGCCGGAGCACGCGCTGCGCGTCGCCGTCGACCTGCCGAGCGGCGCGGACGTGGCGTCGGGGGCGCGGCCGGCGGCGGTGCTCGAGGCCGACCTCACGGTGACGTTCGGCTCGGCCAAGCCCAGCCTGCTGCTGCCCCCGGCGAGCACGGCGGCCGGGCGGGTCGAGGTCGTCGACATCGGCACCCGGCCGGCGCTGGTGTGCACGCCGCCTGCGGTCACCCGCCTCGACGCCGCCGACCTGGCGGCGGCCTGGCCGGTGCCGCGGGCGGCCACCGACAAGTACCGCCGCGGCGTGCTCGGTGTCGTGGCCGGGGGCCGGCAGTACACGGGCGCCGCGGTGCTGGCGACGGGCGCGGCGGTGCAGGCCGGCGTCGGCATGGTGCGGTACGTCGGGCCGCCCGAGCCGACCGAGCAGGTGCGCTCGCGCTGGCCGGAGGTGGTGCCGGGCGGAGGTCGCGTGCAGGCCTGGGTGCTCGGCCGCGGCGTCGACCCGGCCGCCGTCGAAGGCCAGGCCGACGCGATCCGCGAGGCGCTCGCGAGCGGCCTGCCGTGCCTGGTCGACGCCGGGGCGCTGAGCCTGCTGCCCGAGCGGGTCGAGGGGCAGGTGCTGCTGACCCCGCACGCCGGTGAGCTCGCGACGCTGCTCACCGCCCGCGCCGGTCGCGCGGTGGCGCGCGAGCAGGTCGAGGCGGCGCCGCTGCGGCACGCCCGCGAGGCGGCGGCGCTGACCGGTGCGACGGTGCTGATCAAGGGCGGCACGACGCTCGTCGTCCCGGTCGCCGGCACGGTGCGCAGCCAGGCCGACGGGCCGCCGTGGCTGGCGACGGCCGGGTCGGGCGACGTGCTGGCCGGGCTCACCGGCACGCTGCTCGCCGCCGGGCTGACCCCCCTGGACGCCGGGGCCGTGGGTGCCGCGGTGCACGGCCGGGCCGGCGCACGGGCGTCGGGCGGGGGGCCGGTCAGCGCCGAGTCGGTGCTGCACGCGATCCCGGCGACGGTGGCCGGGCTGCTGCACGCGGACGACGCCGAGATGCGCCCGGCGGTGCACCGCGGGCGGGTGCGGTGAACCACGAGTCGCATCTCGGCCGGCGGGGGGCGGCTGACACACTGGCGCGCGTGACCTCGACGCCCGCGACGCCGCCGACGCCGTCGACGCCGCCGCCCGCGCAGGCGCAGGTCGACCTCGACGCGCTGCGCTCGAACGTCGCGGCGCTCGACGCGCGCAGCGGCTCCGCGCAGGTGATGGCCGTGGTGAAGGCCGACGCCTACGGCCACGGGCTGCTGCCGTGCGCGCGGGCCGCTCGCGAGGGCGGCGCCTCCTGGCTCGGCGTCGCCCAGCTGCACGAGGCGCTCACGCTGCGGCGTGGCGGTGACCAGGGCCGGCTGCTGTCGTGGCTGCACGTGCCCGGCGACGACTTCGCCGCCGCGCTGACCGGCGACGTCGACCTGTCGGTGAGCGACCACTGGGCTCTGGACGAGATCGCCGCCGCAGCGCGCGCCACCGACCGGGTGGCCAGGGTGCACCTGAAGATCGACACTGGGCTCTCGCGCGGGGGCGTCACGGCCGACGGCTGGGCCGACCTGGTCGGCGCCGCGCTGCGGCTGCAGGCCGAGGGGGTGCTGCGCGTCGTCGGCGTGTGGTCGCACATGGTGTGGGCCGACGAGCCCGACCACCCGACGTCCGCCCGGCAGCTGGTGGCGTTCCGCGAGGCGGTCGCGGTGGCCGAGCGGCTCGGCGCCGACCTCGAGGTGCGGCACCTGGCCAACTCTGCGGCGACGCTCACCACGCCGGCCGCGCACTTCGACCTGGTGCGCCCGGGCATCGCGGTCTACGGGCTGTCGCCGGTGCCGCAGCTCGGCGGCCCGGCCGACTACGGCCTGCGGCCGGTGATGACGCTGCGCGGGCAGGTGGCGCTGGTGAAGCAGGTGCCGGCCGGCACCGGCGTGTCGTACGGCCACCAGTACACGACCGCGCACGACACGACGCTGGCGCTGGTGCCGCTGGGGTACGCCGACGGGCTGCCGCGGGCTGCGTCGAACGCCGGGCCGCTGCTCGTCGCGGGTCGCCGCACCCGGGTCGCCGGCCGGGTCTGCATGGACCAGGTGGTCGTCGACCTCGACGGGCTGCCCGACCCGGGCGGGGTGCGGGCCGGCGACGACGTCGTGGTGTTCGGCGACGCGACCCGTGGCGAGCCGACCGCGCAGGAGTGGGCCGACGTGGTGGGCACCATCGGCTACGAGATCGTGACGCGGGTCGGTGTCCGGGTGCCGCGCACCTACCTCGGGGCCAGGGCGTGAGCCAGCGGCGGGGACTGCTCGGGCTCGGCGCCGGGGTCGCCGCGGCGGGCGTCGGTGCGGCGCTCGGCGTCGCCGCCCAGCGGTGGACGTCGTCCCGCGGCGTGGTGCCCGACCTGCAGGAGGCCTACGGCTCGCTGCGCGGCGAGCCGGTGCGCGTGGTGGCGAGCGACGGCGCGCAGCTGTACGCCGAGGTCGACGAGCCCGACCCCGAGCTGGCCGGCGACCCCGTCGTCACGGTGGTGCTCAGCCACGGCTTCGGGCTGAACATGGACATCTGGCACTACCAGCGGGCCTTCCTGCGCGGCCGGTACCGGCTGGTCTTCTGGGACCTGCGCGGGCACGGCCGCTCGTCCACCGGCCCGAGCGACCACTACACGCTCGGGCAGTGCGGCGCCGACCTCGCAGCCGTCGTGGCGACCTGCGCCCCCGAGGGGCCGCTGGTGATCGTCGGGCACTCGATGGGCGGCATGACCGTCATGGAGTTCGCCGACCAGCAGCCCGACACGATCCGCGAGCGGGTGGTCGGCGGCGCCTTCGTCGCGACGTCGTCCGGGCAGATGGCGAGCGTCGACTGGATCGGCCTCCTCGGTCTCGGTCGCGTCGTGCACAAGCTCGGCCCAGGCGTGCTGACCGCCCTGTCGCGCGCCCCGTCGTACGTCGACCGCACGCGGCGCATGGTGTCGAGCGACCTCGAGACCCGGCTGGTGCGGCACTACTCCTACGCCTCGCCGGTGCCGTCGTCGCTCGTGCGGTTCACCGCGGCGATGATCGCCAGCACGCCGATCGACGTCCTCGCGGCCTTCCTGCCGGGCTTCGACCTGCACGACAAGGGCACCGCGCTGAAGGCGTTCGCCGACGTGCCGGTGCTCGTGCTGAACGGCGACGGCGACCTGCTCACGCCGCTCGAGCACAGCGAGGCCATCGCGGCCGCGCTGCCCGAGGCCGAGCACGTCCTGCTGCCGCGCGCCGGGCACATGCTGATGCTCGAGCACCCCGACGTCGTGAACCTGCACCTCGCCGAGCTGCTCGACCGCGTGCACGCCGCGATGCCCCGCCCGGCCCGTCGGCGGCACCGCGGTCGCCGTCGCCGTGCCCGCTAGGACGGGGGCTGCTGGCCGGTGGCCGCTCGCCCTACGATGACCGGCGTGGAGTCGGTCGAGCTGGTGCCCACGCGCGCCGCGATGCACGATCTGGGCGCGCGCCTGGCCGCGGTGCTGCGCGCCGGTGACCTGGTGCTGCTGACCGGTGACCTCGGGGCGGGCAAGACGACGCTGGCGCAGGGCATCGGCGCGGGCCTCGGTGTGCGCGGCCCGATCACCTCGCCCACCTTCGTCATCGCCCGCGTGCACCCCAGCGAGGTGGGCGGCCCGGCGCTGGTGCACGTCGACGCCTACCGGCTCGGCTCGATCGGCGAGGTCGACGACCTCGACCTCGACGCCGGGCTCGACGCCTCGGTGACCGTCGTCGAGTGGGGCGAGGGGCTCGTCGAGGACCTCGCCCAGGACCGGCTGCTGGTGCGGCTCGAGCGCCGCCGCGGCCAGCGCCCCGGCCCGGACGGCGCCCGCCGCCGGCCGGCTGCGGCGACCGGCGTCGGGGGCGACGACGACCCGGACGAACCGGACGACCCGGACGACCTGGACGACGTCGACGAGCCGCGCGAGGTGCGGCTGACCGGGCTCGGCGGGCGCTGGGCCGGCGTCGCCCTGCCCGAGACGACGGTGGCGCGCTGATGCTGCTGCTCGCGCTCGACACCGCGACGCCCGCGGTCACCGTCGCCCTGCACGACGGCGAGCAGGTGCTCGCCGAGGCCACGACCGTCGACGCCCGCCGGCACGCCGAGCTGCTCGCCCCCGCCGTCGAGCAGGTGCTGGCGCAGGCCGGGCGTGCGCCCGCCGACCTCACCGGCGTCGCCGTCGGCACCGGACCCGGCCCGTTCACCGGGCTGCGCGTCGGGCTGGTCACCGCGCAGGCGCTCGCGGAGGCGCTCGGGGTGCCGGCGCACGGCGTCTGCACCCTCGACGTGCTGGCCGCCGAGGCCGTCGCCCTCGGCGCGGTCGACGGGCCGTTCGTCGTCGCCACCGACGCCCGCCGGCGCGAGGTCTACTGGGCCGCCTACGACGCCGCCGGCGAGCGCACCGACGGCCCGCACGTCGACCTGCCGGCGTCGGTGCCGGTCGACGGGCGCCCGGTCGTGGGGCGCGGCGCGTCGCTCTACCCCGAGCACCTCGGTGGCGACCCGGCCGACCCGATCGGCCCGCTCGACCCGTCGGCCGCCGGCCTGGCCGACCTCGTGGTGCGGCGGCTGGCTCGCGGCGACGACCTGAGCGACCTGTCGCCGCGCTACCTGCGCCGCCCCGACGTGCACGAGGCGGGCCCGCGCAAGAGCGTGCTGACGTGACGCTCGCGCCGGTGCGCTGGTGGGACGTCGCCGAGCTGGCGGCGCTGGAGGAGCAGCTGTTCGACGACGACGCCTGGAGCGAGGCGACGTGGTGGGGCGAGCTGGCCCGGCACGACACCCGCACGTACCTGCTGCAGCGCGACGACGCCGGCCGCGTCGAGGGCTACGCCGGGCTGTCGGTGCAGGGTGGCGACGCCGACGTCATGACGATCGCGGTGGCGCCGGACGCGCAGGGCCGCGGCCTCGGACGCCGGCTGCTCGCCGCGCTCGTCGACCACGCGGCCCGGGTCGGCGCGACGCAGCTGCTGCTGGAGGTGCGCGGCGACAACGTCGTGGCGCAGCGGCTCTACGCCTCGGCCGGGTTCGAGCGGATCGCGCTGCGCCGGGGGTACTACCGCGACGCCGACGGCTGGGTGATGCGGCTGCGACCGTTACCGGGAGTGATCAGTGCTGAGGCGTGAGATCGGCGACGGGTACGCGCTCGCGCCCGTCGAGCCCTGGCAGGCCGAGGTGTTCTCGGCGCACCTGGACGAGGTGCGGCCGTCGATCCGGCAGTGGGTGCCGATGGCCAGCCGCAACGTCGACCTGGTGAGCTGCCGCGCGTGGCTGCAGCGCTACGCCGACGGGCACGCAGCCGACGAGCGGCACCTGTGGGGCGTCTGGCGCGACGGCGACCTCGTGGGCGGGGTGCTGTTCCCGCACTTCGACGTCGGGCAGGGCGTCTGCGAGATCGGCGTGTGGCTGGCACCCGGCACCGAGGGCCGCGGCGTCGCCCGCCGGGCGCTCGAACCGTTGCTGCAGTGGGCGTTCGAGCGCGGGGTGGTGCGCGTCGAGTGGCAGGCCGCGCCGGGCAACGTGCGCAGCATCGCGCTCGCCGAGCGCCTCGGGTTCCGCCACGAGGGGGTGCTGCGGCAGTCCGCCGTGGTCGACGGCGTGCGGCAGGACACCGCGCTGCTGGCCCTGCTCGCGGCCGACCGCGCCTGAGACCTCAGCAGACGTCGGGGTGCTCGGGCCGGTCGAACGCCTCGAGCCGCTGCGCCGGTCGGGTCGCGCCCGGCCGCGCGGCGCAGGCGAGGGCCACGAGGTCGGTGGCCGGGTCGCGCAGCTGCAGCACGGCGTCGAGCACCTCGTCGGCGGTCAGCGGGCCGGCTTCGCGGCGCTCGAGCGCCTCGGCGGGCACGTGCCACGGCTCGACCTCGACCCCGCGGCGCAGCAGCAGGCGGCGGGTGCTCGACGGCGCCTCGCGGCGGACGTCCTCGCGGCAGCCCGGGCAGCGGAAGGTGTAGTACGACCACTCGCGGACGGTGCACTCGACGAGCAGCAGTCGCTCGGCGTGCAGCTCGACGGAACCGCAGGTCGGACAGGTGGCGCTGATGGTGTGCACGATGGCCTCTCGGTCGGGGACTGAGGGGTTCACGTGCTGAGACGGTGGGGCGGTTCGATCACGGAGCGTGACGTACGCCGCAGTGGCAGCCCGCTCGCCTCGCGGGCGCTGCGGCAGCCGACGAGGCCCAGGGTGAGGTCGGCCTCGGCGAGCACGTCCTCGACGACCTGCTGCACGCCGCGCGCGCCGTCGACCGCGAGGCCGTAGACGTACGGCCGGCCGAGCAGCACCGCGGCCGCCCCGAGGGCGAGCGCCTTCACCACGTCGGCCCCGCCGCGCACCCCGCTGTCGAGCAGCACCGGCACCCGCCCGGCGACGGCGGCGACGACGTCCGGCAGCGCCTCGGCCGCGCCGACCGAGCCGTCGACCTGCCGCCCGCCGTGGGTGCTGACGACCAGCCCGTCGACGCCGTGGTCGACGGCCAGCCGCGCGTCGTCCGGGTGCAGCACGCCCTTGAGCACGATCGGCAGCCGGGTGCGTTCGCGCAGCCACGCCAGGTCGGCCCAGGTCAGGGTCGGCCGCGAGTAGACGTCGAGGAAGGTCTGCACCGCCGCCCGCGGCACCGGCGAGCGCAGGTTGTCGACGAACCGGCCCGGGTGGGCGCGCGAGACGTCGAGCAGGGCGCGGACGGCGGCCGGCGTCGGCCGGGGAGAGGGTGCCGGCGGCGCGGCGGCCACCCGATCGGCGACCAGCCGGCGGAACACCGGGTCGCTCGTGTACTGCGCGATGCCCTGCCCGCGGGCGAACGGCAGCGAGCCGAGGTCGAGGTCGCGGGTGCGCCAGCCGAGCATCGTGGTGTCGAGCGTGACGACGAGCGCCTCGCAGCCGGCCGCCTCGGCACGCGCCACGAAGCTCTCGACGAGCTCGTCGACGGTGCTCCAGTACAGCTGGAACCAGCGCGGCGAGTCTCCCAGCTCGGCCGCCAGCCGCTCGATCGGCACCGACGCCTGGCTCGAGATCACCATCGGCACGCCGAGCGCGCGCGCCGCCCGGGCCACCGCGAGGTCGGCGTCGCGGTGCGCCATCGAGAGCACGCCGACCGGCCCGAGCAGCAGCGGCGCCGGCAGCGTGCGGCCGAACAGCTCGACCGACAGCTCGCGGTCGCCGACGTCGCGCAGCACGCGCGGCACCAGCTGCACGGCGTCCAGGCCCGCGCGGTCGGCGGCCGACGTC